>JAQUOR010000006.1 GCA_028717025.1 Candidatus Omnitrophota bacterium
TAAAGAGAGCCAGTCATTGGACAATGGCGGTAACACAACTTGGCCACAAAAAACAGATCATAAGGGCACTGTTGATACTTTAATTGGAAAGAGTTCGCTTGATGAAAGAATGGATATGCTTGGCACCTTAAATGCTGAAATCGAATCCAAAGGAGGACTGCAGTATCTTTCAAGTTTACAGCGTTATGCTTTTATTAAGCTACTTACCTACAGCGATGTCTTAGCCCGAGCACCCCCGCTTTTAATTGCTTTGCCCGATACAATAAACGCTCGTTTGGTTGCGGTTTCTTCAAATATACCTCAAGAAAACGGTCAATATCAATTTTCTCAAATTGCTATTGCGATATTTGGCGGGATGGTGGAGAATGGAAATTTTGCTGCATTTTGCGAATATGTGCAGAATGAAAATTATCAATCCTTACCCGGTGCTGCAAATATTTTGCTGGTAGACAGCCCGTTTTTGGCAGATGAAGCAGTAGCGGGCCTTTATCGTATGGCATCTTTTCTAAGCCTTTTTGGTATTGATGTCAAAGTTATAGATAAACCTCAAGCCCATGGATTTAACCCGTCATTTTCTTTCTACCCCCATATTATAGGTAAGAGATTTCTTACTGCTACCCTTCAAGATGACGTAGATATAAATTATCAATTAGAGAAGCAATTCCCCGATAGTATTTTTATAGCAGGCGGACATGAAGCGTCAATTTCGGGCCGAGTGTTCAAGGTTAGCCCTCGTTTGGACGCAGCGGTTATGGGCTGGGGCGAGTTTACGCTTTTAGATATTGCAATGAATATAAGCTGCTGTGATGATTTTGTTACAAAAGAACAAAGAATAAGTGCTTTTGAAAATATACGAGGCATAAGGATTAATGGACAAGAAATTCCCGGTGATAATCCAAGTAAATTGAGTTTTAGGGTCATTACACAAGCGTACAATCCACGATTACTTCAATTATGCCCTAATCCCATAGAAGTCGTTAATGTGCATGGCGCAAGCCATTGTAAACAAAAATGCACATTTTGTATGGCTGATGCATTTTTTGCCGGCTCCCTAAGGCAGCGCCAGCCAGTCCTTACAATTGAGCCTTATGATTTTGTTGTATTGGCTAGGCGGATACGCAAGTATTTACCCCTTGTTAGCGCCATTAACTTTACCGATGATAATTTCTTGGTGAGCCGCGAAAATTTAGAAAAATGGCTTGACGCTATAGAGCAAGAAGGCCTTCATAAACATTTTAGTTTTTTTATCGACACACGCCTTGATTCATTAGATAACATTCCAATTACAGCGCTTAAGCGTATGGCCAAACTTAATTTCGTACGTATATATGTAGGTATTGAATCCCCCCATGAAAAGATTCTACGCGATCTGGAAAAAGGAGAAGGCGCGTACAAAAGAATTGCATACTACCAGGATATCTTACTTAAAGCAAAGAAAAACGGAATTTCAATTATTGCGATATTTATGATTCTGCAAACGCCGCAAGAGACTGTTGATGAAACCATTGTAACAATAGAACATGTAATAAATTTAATCAGTGACTGCGACATCACCGCAGCGCTATCGCATGGCTTGACCGTTTTCCCCGGAACTACTCTTTGGTCGCTGTATGAGCAAGGAAGGATAAGGGTAAACTATCAAACTATTAATGCCAGAGATCCTCGCGGCCGCGCAATTACGATCCCTTTTCGGGCACTACCGGTGGATGGAGAAGCTTTAAGGATTTTTGAATATATAAACGCAGCCGCCTTTCAGCTTTCTCATAAATTTTATGAGGATTCAAGCGTTTATGAAAGAATGCTTGATGCTGTCCGCATGCATGCGCCAAATGCTATAATCCGCATTAATCTTGAAGCGGCATTACTTACTTTTTACCGTCTTCATTTCACTTTGTTTTCCATTGCCGAATTATTCTTCGAACGCAGAGAAGCTGTGCTTAAGCAACTTGATAGAATGATCGTTAAACGTGACGAGTGGTTTGCGCGGCAGATGAGCGTGCCTTCGTCAGTACCTCTCGATAACGGCGGTGCTTCAATCTCATTGACGAGAGAAACGAAGTTTGTGAACGTACCAAAAAGAATATTTGCTGAGCTTTTTAAATATGCCACAATCGCATCACAACAGCCGATTATTATTTTTGATGGTATTCCTGGCAGCGGGAAATCAACACTGGCAGAACAGTTTAGAGATTATCTAATAGCGCAAGGCAAGAAACCGCTTCTTATAATAGCCGACCACTCTTTAAAATATAGGCCAGCAAGGATGCCATTTCTTTTATTCATTGTGCTCATGTTGCCTCAGATAATATTGATGCTTTTTTTAACCCACATACCGATGCTATCCCGGGATCTTTTGTTCAATATTATCTTTCGGTTGCTTTTTGATATCAACAAAGTTAAAGAGATAGGGCTTATTAGTAAAGATCCCGATGTTGATATTGTCATTATTGAAGGGACATTCTCTCATGTAATGCTGCGTTATTTTGAGACGGCAACAGCTATTTTCGTAGAAAGAGAAATGTCTTTAGTACGTCAGGATTTTATTAACAGGGCAAAAACAGATTTGAAACAAAGTAGAATTTCCGCATATTTACGAATGCGTGCGTTGACTCCAGGAAGATTGTTTATGCTTTTTAAGCGCCGCAAATATTTATTTGATGCTATTTTAAATGTTGATAACCGCAATAATCCCTGCCTTTTGTTGCGATCTTGCAATCCTCTCGATAACGGCGGAAGTCAACGCGTGGTTGTACCAAAAATAATTCATGGGATACAGGCCGCTTATCACGCTGGACAGGAATTTAAGAGACAGAGTATATTAATAAAATTTAGAAATGAAGCGCAGCCAGTAAATATGTGGGTTGAAAGAGACTTATGGGACGCAATGAGCCAGCGTGATAGGGAACTCTTTGAAAGAATTGTAACAACAGATAGATTAGGTTTACAGCAATTAATTGATACCAGTCGTGGAAATATTAAAGCCTATATGAGCGGCGATTCAGATGATTATTATGGAGTAAGAACATGTTATTTGCAGTTACAAGAGCCTGCGCTAGGGACAAAAGCAATACGTTTTGACGGCATTGCACCGGAATGTAGAAGTTCTCGCTCTGTTGATTCTTCCAGGCTTTTATATAAAGAGCTTGCTAGTGATAGCGAAGGAATGTTTTTTGTAACCGGACCGCGTAATTTTCCCGACGGCCCATCGCTGGCACTTGATTCATCAACGCAACTTCAGGTTGGCAATGTTTTATACAATCTTGGTATAGGCCGCGATAAGGTTGCGGGACAAGGCCGCTATATAAATCTTAGATATCATGGCACGACACTTGGCTTTACCGTAAGCCGCTTGGCCGCAAGGGATATCCGCCTTGATGTTTTAGCAGATAAGCTTATCGCGCGTCCCTACGATGGCAACGGTGATAAAGCAGTTATGTTTGATCAAACAAATGAAGAAAGCCTGCTTTTTAAAATTGGCGAAATGCTTTGCCAGGCTCATAACTGCGGTTTTTATGGTTTGCGTCCTGGTTTATCAGACGTGGGCATAGAAAGAAGTCTCCATGACATTAAGCCGACACTTTGCGTATTTCGTTCCGCAGACTTGCGTATACGGCAACTTAAAGATAATGTATCGTGTTGCGCAAGTTTGCGTTTGCTTGATATCGGATATTTTCTGCAATTTTTAGGAATGGAAAGACTCACCTATGAAAGCGCTACAAAACTTTCTGCCGGCTATGTAACTACCAATCTTAATCGTTTGCTCCTTCCTTTCATGCAAGGTTACCTAAGTATAATCGCTCCTCATTATATTCATCTAATTCCTGGCGCGAATAAAAAAACCAAATTGTTTTCAGCATACTTACGTTTAATGGAAACTTTAGAAGTTATAGCGCGTACTATTTTTGGTGAGGACCCTCAAAAACATATTGACTGGTATATGGGAATGGTAGTAAAGCGAGAAGGGAAAGATTCAAAGCTTTACGGCAGTTCATCTCTTGATAACGGAGGTAATGATGAAAAGTTGTCTGCTTTAGGTTTAACACCGACAAATATTTATGATAGCCCTGTTTTGAAAGACCGAATTGTCGTATGTCGCAATAATGCACCTGGCAAACCACAAGGCCAAATAATTATCAGTATGCGCAGCCTTGAGGACCTTACCATGGAAGAAAAAGATGTCGTGATTGAAGAATTTGGCGATTCCTGGCAGGGTATCTCATATCCGTCATTAATGCATGAGCTGACACTTCAAGATATCGTTTCAGTCATAAAAGACCAAACATACAGGCGCAAGATTGAGAAGGGCGCTTTCTGGAAGCCGTATCTTGCAATAAGTAAGGGTAACGCAAGTTTTGATAGTGAGTGGTGCGTTGAGGGAGTTATAGAAACGCTTGAATTTGCAGAGAGCGCGGAAATCATCTGCTGGGAAATCAGGCCCGATAATCGCCGCGGTAGAGAAAGCCGTCTTATTGGTGTAGGCTTGCAGATGATGTTTTATGTGCTTAATCTTTTAACCCATAAATACCCGCAGAATGTCAACATCAGTTTAGTTGGACTATTTGCTATTAGAGCTTTGGCCCGGCAAGGTATTGATTTGTATGGGCCATTAGCACGGGATTATTACCTGCCGCATATAGAGCGATTCAGCCAAAGAACATTTGCCTGGTTGCAGCAAACTCTTGCGGTTAACCCTGAAATTGTTGTGTTTAGCGATAACCAACCAGAATCATTTGACAATGGTGGTAAGAACGAAAAACAAGATCCTCTTGTGCAACACGAAATTCAAATGGCGCAGACTAAAAATCGCATAGAGTTCTTGCTCCGCGAGCTTATACAAGAAATTACTCAGCTTAGAGCTTCAGGCTTAGATGATATTGAGATAGAAGAGATCACCGCAAATATTTATTCGCTCATAGAGAATAGTAGAATTATAGTGCGTAATCGTTCGGTGTTCGATAATTTTATCATTAAAGTTCAAGATGATATGTTGTGGGTATGTAGGGAAGCATTAGATGAGTGGAGCGATAGAGAATGCAAAGCATGGCTGCTGCATGAAATGATCCATTTACTGTCGCAGGAAGCGCAGCGTTTACAATTTGTTTTTAATCAGCACAAAAATGCTTTAGGCAATTTAAGACAAGAAGCTCACGCGCGCGGAGAAGAGTCAGCGCGGCGATATTCAGACACCGCATGTGCTATAGAGTATAGGCGCTCTTTAAATGACTTTATGTACGTTAACGTTAAAGCAGAGGCGCGCGCATACAGAGCTGGGATTTCATACTTACAGGCAATGGGTGTTACTGACTTAAGAAACTATTGGTTATGCCTTAAGGAACAAGCAATGCTATCGGGGATTAAAGAAACATACAGGGATCTCTTGCGTTTTCTTAATAGCGACGGCGCAATCGATGAGAAAGCGCTGCATACTTCATTAGCAGAATCAACGACCATAAGGCAGTATGGTGATTTAGCGTTTCATAGAATGGTGTTGTTTTTTGAACTATTTGGTTATGTAGGCAACTGGGAAACTCGCGCGGAATACGACGATGCGTTCTGGAATTGGATTAATTCATATAAACCTACAGCCGTTGAGGTTAGAATTTCCAGCTCCTCCCTTGATAACGGCGGGGAACGCACATTCCCGCATCATCTTCGTCAAGAATGCTTGATAGCCACTGAGGAGGATTTACGTGAATATCTTCGTCCAATCGGCAGAACTGTAGAAGCTTGGCAGCGGCTGGCCGCTTTGAGCGGAGTAGTTGAAGAAAAAGGAATGGTGTATCGCGGTATGCGTCTGGCGCTTTCTGCCTTAGAAGCACTGCATGTTAAGCGGCAGGATATGTGTGCTCTTGGCGCATTCTTAGAGAAGATAGATGCCAGTCCTTTGCCGTATCATGCTTTAGGTTATGCGTTTTTCCCGTGGTATCAATCAGAACATCCTCTTAAGCCTAGAAAAGATTTTTATAGTGTAATAATAAAAATGGATGAGTCTTTAGGCAATTTTCATTTTTATAATGAGGAGATCCGCACAAGCCAGCATGTTCCTGCGCAGGCAATTGTTGCATTTTATATTTTTAACCATCATAAAGGGGTGTTTGAAATTATAGAGGGCGAGAGCCTTGATAACGGCGGGAAGGTGTATCCTGTATCCGGGCAAACAGAGAAACCTTTACGATATCAACTCGCTATAACATCTGCTGGTATGAAAAGAGCAGCTCAGATATATAACAATATACAAGGGGCTTTTGAGCGATTCAATGAATTAGCGATGGCTTTCTCTGTTTTAGAAAGCTGGTTAGCAGAAACCGGGAAAAACAAAGGCCCGCCGCAAGAATCCGATTTAATCGACAACGGCTGGGGAGAAAAAGTAGACAGAGGTAGTGTCATTGCCTATCGTGATGAAGAGAATCATAAAATAAGGAAAAACATTTGTGACGGCTCAATTTATCGATTGTTACGAAGAACCCGATTCGATCACGATTTTATTATTAATTGCATAAATATTTATGAGGCATATTTGGATGAAGAAGCCGCATTTTTGGCCCTGCTTGAATTTATGCGGCTCGTGCCAATCGAGCCGGTTAACTATAATAGAAAAGACCTGTTAAGCGTGCCCCAAGCTATAGAGTATGCAAATACTCTATTAGAAAAATATCCTCATGCAGAAATTATTGATGCCAAGGACCGCGAAGAATACGATTTTTTACGAAAACATCAGCCAACAATTGCAATAATACACGAGATGTTTGAACTGGCAAAGTTGTCTGATAACGAGGTCCGCGGCCAGCGATTAGCCCAGTGGTATGAACAGCATTGGTACAAATCATACTTGAATGAATTTTGGGCTGATGCGTTTTTATACCATAACGGTATTAATACCCGTGGTGTTCTTGCTTGTTCCCATTTTGGTGTCTATCTTTATCCACAGGAAGAACAGTGGCACTTACAAAGACTACCGACAGAAAAACTGTGGCAATGTCCTTCTTATGAAGATGGTGTTCAAAACCATCCTGCGTCAGTTGTCTTGATTCATGGTGGTCTAGAATTAGAAGGTTATTCCATACGGATTATGAGAACTTCCGAATATAAATGGCGGGTCAAGCAGCCGAGAGGATTTGAATGTGCTTTTAACTATACGCTCATTTTTGCTGATATTGTTGATGCAGCCGGCAGAGTGCTGAACAAGCACGGTAATATTCGTATTCATATCTATCCGCGTTGGCATTTAATCTATGTAAGCCGTTTTTACCCAGAATTTCCTGATAAAACATCAGCAGAATACAGAGAAGGCAGAGGCAGGTCATTACTTCGGGCTCTGATAGGTCAATATCAAGGGTATGAAGTTGTTGTATGGGATGCAAGCTTTTTATTTCAAAAATCATTGCACAAGATGGAAGATTTTCATCCCGTTACCCGCATGCACGATACAGAGGCGCTAAAGCGGATCATCAGAGAAAAAGCACAACTACACCCAGATGATAAGACGTGGCGGGGGTATTGGACGTCGACTAGTTTTTATGGAGTTGTTCCTGGTGAGGTTTCCCTTGATAATGGGGGAGAGAAAAGAACTGCGGAAGCGGCCTTTGGGCAAGCGTTTCCGATATATGAAGGTACTGTGAGCGCTCAAGGGATAAGACGAAGCAACGGTGCATTCAAGCGTTTATTGAGCGATAATCCGAAAGCAAGGGAACTTTCAATGTCCATAGTCCATACATCAAAGCTTGAAAATAAGATATCTTCGCTGGAAATAATTACACCGTTAGAAATTGAGACTAGACTCATAGATGGAGAAATTTATTCTTATGCCGTGGCGCGGACAAGAAACACGTACAATCGGCTGGACAAAAGATTCTTAGCGATTTTCCGGGGCGATGCGAGCAAAGATGAGACGATCCGGCAGGAAAAGATCGCCGCTTTATATATAGAGGTTGAGAAGAATATATTCGTAAAATTAGAAGAAGAAGATCACCCTCAGCTCAATAGAGCCTTACGGCACACATTAAGCAGAGTGCCTTTATCGTACGTAACGGACATAGTGCTTAAGCTTCCCTCTCGCAAGCGGCAGTGGTCAAAAGCGGTAGAGGGAGTGTCAGCCCGGACCATCTCATCGAGGGAATTAGAGCTTAAGAGGGGCATTCATCGTGAACGTATAAAAGTTCCCGGCGATACCCGATACAATTACTTTGGGCTTGAATCAAACGCCGGGACCATTGTCCGGTTTGAACACGATATTGATTTTGTCGTATGTCTGGATACCGTCGGCAAACAGTTCCGTACGCCTCTCTGTTCTTTAAAAAGAGTTGATAAAGACAAAATAGAGTTTATCTGCGAAGAAGAGACAAGAGTCATTCTTATTAAAAAAAATATCGATAAAAACGGATATTTCATTGACCTGAAGAACGGGGTTTCCGTCTTTATCAACCCACGTTTTCGTGAAACCTGGAAAGTAGCGGTTTGGTTTAACGCAGGACCTTATTTGGCAATCATGAGAGGAGGATATTTCTGCGGGATAAAAAATGCAGTGGTTTCTGGTTTAAGCCGGCGGATAGCGTATTATTTAAGAAGAACAATGACGAGAAAACCGATATTATCATGGGTCATTACTTTAGCCAATCATCTAAAGGCTGATATTTCTTTTGCGGATAAGGTAGTATCAAGAGTAGATAGTGCGACGCGATGGTTAGAATCCGGTGCTTGTTATTATGAGCATACTGGTTCAATGCATCTATTTAGTGATAATAGGCATGAATTAACCGAACTCATTGGTCATGAGATAACTCATGCCATATTAAGAAAGATTTCGCCCCGCGCTTTAGCAAGGTGCATGGATTATTTCATGCTTAAAAGAGGAGATAACGGAGAGTTATTTAAGTTTCTTAAGAATAAATATGTGAGAAAAAATAAAGACAAAAACGTGGAGGCAATCGGAGAGATAATTGCGCATTTAATCGGTTTTATTATTAGCGCCAAAAGAGAAATCCTTATCGGCGGACGTGTAAAGAAACCAGGCAGCGTAAAATATGTCCGCTTTTCCGGCCCGATGCTAAGCGACGATATAGAGCAGTTGGTGACATTAGAGTTGTTGCCGTACTGGATGAGTCCCAGATATTTAGGACATACGAACGCAGAAATCAGCAGCGATTATTACCGATTGGTAAAGAAAGAATCGTCCCGGCACCGCATGGATAAAATAAAATTAAAAAGATTAACGAGCGTTATCGGTGCATTACGCGCTGAAGATGCTATCGAGATAAAACGGGTAAGAGTGATAGATAGCAGAAATAGGGTCTGCGACGTAAGCCGGAAGGTTTTAACCATCGATGTATCTTTATTGCTTGACCAGGATCTCGATCCTGCCGCAAGAGGTTTTATTTTTAACGCTGAAAAATCTCTCGATAATGGGGGAGAGCTCCGTGCGCCGCTCAACGATGATATCGCGCAGCTTGATATGCTGCGCATCGAGATGCTCTCTGAGGAACAGTTGTGGGATATCTGCAGGGATGAAATCCCTGAGGCTGTTGCCGCGTTTAATTCCGGGCAAGCCCGTGATGCTGAGAGTGGTGCGTTGGTTACGGTCAACGCTTTTCTTTTTCAATCTTTTGATGAAATCGCGCAGGCTATGCGTATTATGAAACAGCGTAATCCGGTGGTCAAATATGTGTATATGCTTGGCGTATATGAAAAAAGCGAAATGAGTAAAAATATATTTCAGGGTAATAAAGACGACGATAACCATAATCTTTATTACGTCCGTGATGCTGTAACCGGCAAAGTCATCTCGGTGGTACAGGATTTCTCGCCAGGCGCGCCGCATCTTTCCGGGTCATTCTTTTCGCTCATCGACCATGCGCAGCCAAGCGCGCGTTTAGGCGGTCACCAGGGCTATCGACGCTTGGCTGAGTGTTTAAGGAAAGAAGGTTTAATATTTATCCCGGATCTGATCATTAACACAACGGGTATTGATTGCATATGGCTCAACGACGAATCGTTACAAACCGGAGAAGGGTATTGGTACGTATACCGGGATATTTCCGATGAAGAGCAAACGAGGCTGGCTCGGTTTGATTCAGTGCGTAATCTTCCCCATAAAAGCGATGTCCCGGCCTGGAGCCGGCAGCATTGTCGTTTAGTCGAAGCCTTCGATGATATTATTTCCCGCAATCCAGGGTTTTTCCTGCATTATTCGGCTAAGTTATCGCGTTGGATCCTCGTTTCTCATTTTACCGAGTATTCCATGCGTCAGCGCGGTGAATACTGTAGCGATGTGGCTTTGCTTGATCTAAGCAATCCGCATGTGCGTCAGGCAATTATCGATATGGCCGTTGCGTATGCAAAAATTACCGGAGGATTCCGTTGTGATTGCGCCATGGCTTCAGTCAAACAAGGCCGGCCTGCGCAAGGTGAAGGCGGTTTTCTTGACACCTGGCAGGACCTGCCGACGTTATATATCCGTAACCATCCAGGCAGCTGGCAGCAGGAATTCTGGCGCGAATTGATATCCCATGTACGGCAGGTAAACCCGGAAGCTTTCTTTTTAGGAGAGGCGTATTGGCTTATCGACGTATTGACTGCGTGCGGATTTAACTGTTTTTCCCAGAACTTGGCAAAAGATTCGCTCGACAGAAACGATCACGGCTACAGCAATGTCGGTAATCTGCAGGCGTATTTGCAGCGTGAACCGTTCGAGGAGTACCGGCGCAGGGCTTTCAGTTTTGTCTCACACGACGACGAGCCCGGATATATTGCCCGCGATCATCAGAGGCGCCCGCAATTTACTTTCTCCCGGCTGCGTAATGCTTTAATCACTATTGCTACCATGCCGGGAATTCCGATATTTATGTATGAACACATCCAGGGTTTTCTTGTCCGGGGTTCGGCAAAGTGGTGCGCTATACAGCAGCAGGCATCATATCAACAGGCGCAACGAGGGATGGAGTCAGTTGTTTCTTTGGCTTCGGATCCGGTATTTTCACGCGGAAGCCTCTATGTCATCAATACCGGTTTAAATCATATGCTTGCTTATGCCCGTTCCTATCAGCATCGTCACACGCTTGTCGTGGCAAACCATTGCGATTATCAGAAGGAATGTATCATTCCTCTATCCGGATGTGCTCGCGAATTGGGGCTAAGCGCTCAACCTCATCGTTACTATGCGTTGACCGATCGGCTTACGGGAAATGTATTTTTACGCAGTGGCCGGGAACTGATCGAGTATGGTTTGTATGTCAATTTAGAGGGGAGTAGCTCTCACGTTTTCATGGTTCAGGAGCTGGCGCTGCTAAACGGGAGTTATAAACATTTGTGTGAGATGCGTCAACGCAACAATGGTCGAGGTTTAAATATTGAGGATATATTCGTGTTAATGCAGCATTCAGGCTTTGTACTTGACTTTCCTTGTCATGGCCCGGTAGCAAAAGCGCGCGTTTCGAAATTACTTATAGACAATCGTCCGATTGAAGGCGCCAACGCTGTTTTGCGTGGCGATAAGATGCCATCAGGCGCAGTAACATTCGTTTGGGATAGCGCGGCAGTCCGTACCGAAATCGTTTCGATCCAGGAGCGGTATCCAGATTCTGAACCCTTACAGCGGGCGTGTAAAGTGCTTACTGTGGTAAGTAGGTTTTTTCGCAAAAGCCTTAAAGATGTAACTCTGCATTTTACCGTGAATAGGGAAGAAACCTCTTTTCGCATTTCCAACGATCGAAAGCATGCTTTTCTGACTCTTGGAGTTCCTCAGGTATGGGGGGTAGGTACAGCGGAAGGCGCGCAAAGGTTAGAGGGTATGTTGCGCGACGTAAGCTGGATATACTCAGACGGATTCTCAGCGATGCTCTCCGGACGGTCCCCGCCTTCGGTCCATAGCGTTATGGAATTTATATCAAATCTGTATACTCTATTTGATCCGGAGATTTATCCGCCGATACGTGCCTATGTCGAAAGCCTTACCGCGATGCAGCTCTCCCAGCCTATCTATCATTTCTCGCTCGATAAATGTTATACGTTTTTTAAAGAGGCTGTCTTATTATTTTATTTTTACGGAGATAATGAACTCGTCATTTCGTTGATCACGCAAGTCTTGCCTCTTTGCAGAAGAATTGAGCAAGAGTCATTCGTGGGCAGAGTATTTTCTTTTCTCGATAATTCGCTTGAACGCGTAATGCTCGATTTCTTGATCCAGGAATCAAGCGATCAGAGATTGGTTTCTTTGCAGTCATACATTGTCGAGTGGGCAGCAATCTTGGGTTCGCCTCAGACGATAGAATTTTTAAGGACGTACGTCGGTAATGCCTTACGCCAGTCTTGCGAACATCGGCAGCAAGTGCTCCCAGATGTTCCCGGGGGCTCTTTGGGCAGGGCAGCAACTAAAGAAATATCGAGAGAAGTTCTATTGACCGCTGCCGGGACTTTGGCTGATCATGGAATGGTAGAAATTGTTTTTGATGTGGCTGCGAACCTCTTTGAGCCACAGGAGGTACGCAGAAAATATGTCCCTGGCAGCCTGGCTGCCATGCTTTTATCCAAATCCGGCATTGAACAGTCGTTGCTTGAGCGGATAGCAGGAAAGATCTTTGACCCGGATTGTTTTAAAAAAATTGCGGCCATCGATGCATTAACCCTGGCAGTTATTAATTGCAAGGATAATGACCGCCAGCGTAACCTTGCGCGTGCGTTGACCGAAAACGTACACCGTTTCGCCAAAAATCCTTCGTCATACTTTCCTCTTTTTTATGCCTGGAAGGCAGTCAAGAAGCTCGATGAGATGGATCCGGGATTGTCCGATCGCGCTTGCTGCCGTTCTTTGGCTAAAGCTATTTTTAACCGCCAGCAGCAGCCATGGCTTGTTAGTAAAAGTTTTCCAGCCGGCAGTTATTCGGGGATAGAGGAATTGTTTTTGTCGGAACGACTGGCAGCGGGGGAAATTATCGAGAAAATATGTCAGACTCTGCGTGAAGTCGTATCGTCCACTGCGGATTTGCGCGAGGCAATCACCTTCAGCCAGGGGACTCATTTATTTCTTGAACAGTTGTTTATTTGTGTCGAGGGCCTTTACGATGAAAAAAGGGAAACACAGGATAGGCGCAACGTCCTTTGCGCGGTGCGGATTGCCGAATATCGGGAGCGTTGTCGATTGGCGGCGCTACAAGGTGGAAATGACGGGCAGATGCTGGCATACCTGGAAGCGTCCGAAGACGGATTGATCGCTGCTATGGTTGATAAGAGTGAACATCGCAGGGCAGATATCATTGCCGCGTTAGGCTACGATTACGAGTGGCCTGCCCTTGTGACGCCGTCAAAAGAGAAGCGCATAGCTTTGTTTCGGCGTTTTCTCTACGGTCGTGACCCTTCGGCGTTGTTTCCTTCTGCCGAAGTAACGCTTGCAGCGATAGACAGCCTCCGGAACTTGGGTGCTTTGGACGATCAGGCAACTGCCGGACAGGTGCGTTCTACGCTGCATATTTTGCTCTATACTTCCTGGCACGTATCTCTGTTGCTCCCGGTGGGCCATGCTACTGTTATTGAGCATATGTCCAGAAGCATCGACGCAGGGCTGCGTCTATCGGCTGAAACATTGGAGCTGCTGCGTTCCATACAAAAAAGATATTCCAGGCTGCAAAGATATTTCGAAGAGTCAGCGTTAGCGTTTGCAATCGACAAGATACTGGCAGCGCACCAGCTTCATAATGATGCAGACAAGTCGCCGGATTCCCTTGATAACGGAGGCAATCCGGATTTAAGTGTTTCAAGGACAAGCTCAGCGCCACGCGTAGAGTCTGATCTTCAATTCTCAAAACGTGCGCAGCTATTAAGCAGGGGTGCGAGAAAATTAGAAAGAATAAAGCACATGATTCAAAAGTTGGGTGAAACACTTCGAGTACGTTCATTGATTCTAGATTATGATTTACTCGGCGTGTACCATGATTTGCATATAACTCCGGCAGATATAGATATATTTCATAATCCGGATATGGTTACTTTGGAACTACCCAGGCATTGGTCCAATGTAAATAACATTTTCTGGCGCGATATTCTTGCTTATTATGAAGGTAATGTTCCTTCTTTTGGCGTGCACGGAGTTAATGTTATGGGTGAGCTTCGCGATGCAAGGAATCGGCTTTTCCATTCAAGGAGCATGCTTGACCCTTTAGAAATTCAATATGCCTCATTAAATTTTACAGCTAACGATACTATAGGATTGTGGCGGCTTGGCGGTAGTCAAGAAGATGCTAAAACAGTGGAAGAGATTTTGTATACCTTGCCCACGGACTTGCAAAAAGAATTTTTCCGAAGAGGTTTACTTCATGTAGCGCCAGCCAATAATCCTTATGGTTTAAAGCCTTTCATGATATTCAAGGAGCCTGATATATCAATTCGGACATTACTTAGCCGCCTTCAAGAGTTATTAAAGGATGAGCTTGATAAATATGATTTTACGATGGGCATGCGTGACGAGTATGTAATCAGCTTTCTTATAGCTCCTGTGCTTATGGCAGTGCTTGATATTGTAGAGGTTGAGGAATCTATCAAGCAGATAAGTCGAGCAATTGAGAGAGCAAACGTGAATGATAAAAACGTAAGGGTTCTTCATATAGGAGGAATGAACCATAACAATATTTTACAGCTCCTTCTGGAATCGTATCGCTGCGTCAGGATAAGAATAAGTCAGCATTATGAAGGTCGTATGATGGTCCAGTTAGATGAAATGATAGCGCCAGATTTTCTATTTGCGGATCTTACGGGCATAGTTGATCACATTATTGTAGATAACGGTGAAGTCAAGGTTGACTGTGAATTTTTCTATAGGTATCTATCGGAAATTTTACACAATAACCCCGAATATTTTAAAAGGCAGTTACTGATGTCTGCCATATGGAGACCAGACGAAAATCTTGCGCAGAGAAGGCCCGCAGAGGTAAAGACTACAGAGCCGCTGGATAAGTCATTAATCCAATTTGTCCTTTGCCATCACCGAGACAGATATTTTTGTTCGAAACTTTCAATTGCGCAATTAGAAGAATTGCGCCGTCGTCTTTCGATAATAGGATATCCCCAAGCACGCTGCCGTGTATTCGTTACGGCTCATGAGGTTCTTTCCGGAATATCGATAGAACACGATGTAGGCGTATACGCTAAATTACTGAAGTTTGATAAAGAGCTAGAAGCTAGCGACCCATATCTTAGAAGACATAATGAGAGGATACGAGCTTTTGATGATGACGTAAAACTAAAGTGGATACCTCCACATTCTATTGCGAGAAGCACTTTAGACAACGGCGGCGTTAAAGATACTCGGTATAAGATGGACCAGGCCGACATAATTTTTAGTCATGACATCAAAGAAATATGGCGCATAGATAACGGACTTTCCTGCAAGAAATATATTGCGGCTGGTGTATGGTTTTACAGCAAGGAAGTTCCCATAGGAAATACTTGGGTTTTAATTTTGCCTCAGGCTTCAAGTATGAGCTCATGCGACTTACATTCTGTATTTGAAGATCAGTTTTTAGCTGAGGAATTTGCAGCTCGTGCGTATCTTGGAGGCTTAGCTATCACCAATGCCGCCGGTTTTTCTCCTCAGCTTTTACATAGATGTTTTATACTATCTCCCGATGAATATAGGGATTATGTCCGATGTGGTAAAAAAGAACCAAACCCGTTAATGCCAAGGATATTTGAACGCTTAGGATTAAGCTTTATAGGCAGCAAGTTTCTACTGCCTGACGAAGGTTCTTTACTTGAAGGTATTATAGAAAAATTGTTTAGGATCCAACATGATGCAATTGGAGCCTACTTTCAAGGCGGGAATATGTTTATGTACGCAGATGCCTTTAGGGAAAGTATTGCATCGCGATGGCAAGAATTGTTTTATCAGCGCAGAGTCGAAAAATTATTAGGCAGCGGCGCGTGGAAAGAAATTCGCCCCACCATCAAAGTACCGAGAGCAAAAACATTAATACGAGCTACCCAAGAAGCAGCAGTGATAACTTATCAAGATTGGTCTAACGCGCCTTTATCCCTCGATAACGGCGGTGGAAATGGAGAAGAAGCATTTCCAAATGAATGGCGTAGCCTACTCCCTTGTAATAAATTACAGAAAGTTACATCCTGGAGTGATTTACAAGGTGTTGATCTGGCGTGGCTTGAGCAATTAGAAATTTTTGCACGGTATGCGTGTTTATGCAATAACGGTGTCCGGAGAGTCAAAGATTATTTTGATTTAAGCGATGGCAAAGAGTGTCTTAAGGCTTTGTGCCTACTTGATCGCCACTTTAAGTTCAGCAAACGAATTCTACCAATAGATGCATCAGAAACCTTTAGTTTGATTGCCGCGCGAGAGAATAGCAGGTTGCTTTTTGACTTTTGGATGAAATATCTACGCCAGCCAGCGTACTCTTCAGATCGCTGGATGACTGTTGAGCAGTGGATTGGTAATTTATTGAACCCAACATCACAAGAAAGTTTTTTCATCAGGGAGCCATACTGTGCAATAAGCGAGCGTTATTTTTATTATGCAATTTGTGACAGACAGATCAAGTTTGTTAAGTGCTGCGCAGTTTCTTGGGAAAAAAGCCCGGCTCCAACACGCTATATTGTTAAAGGTCATACTGTGAGACCTGACGCTTACTACGGTTTAGGCATTGTTATGGATACCCAAACAGGAATGCTTTACCGGTACCTTAAAAATGAAATTGGTAGAAGTTCATTGCTTTTAGCGCTTATGAATCGTCATTACCAAGGCGGCTGGCAACAATTTTTGTTTGATCATTTGCCAGGCGTATCAACAATGCTAAGTAAAGATAGATCATCGCTGGATAATGGCGGAGTAAGAGATCCTACGAGTACAACAGGCGTGAATGAAGAACAACGCGAGGAAATCAATCGCAGAATTTTAGCTCAGAGAAATAATGCCTGCGTATTAACAGTATTACAGCAGTCGTTGAAGAAAGACTATCATATTATTTTGGATCGCGCAGAACCTGCTGATATTCAGAGAGATATGACTCAGGAGTCTCTACCCTATCCTCAGGGAGTCAATATCGCCATTAATGCTTTGCCGATTCCTGGTTTTGAGTTAGCAGGGATACTCGCTGATCCTTCTCGCGAGCATCCCATAAGTATCCGAGGAGTTAATTTTCTTTATTTTTTCCCGCAAGATTCTTTGTTCAGCGGCAAGCACCATCCAGACATGGCATTTATTGATCATGCTGTGTTTGTAAAGGATGAGAAAATAATGTATGGTTACTTTCCTAAGCCACTTAGGCTGGATGGTAGCGTTAAAACTCTTTTGTCGCCTATGTACCGAAATAAAGACTTTTTTGAGGCGCATACTATACCAGTGCTAAATCCAATGTATGCTCATAAGATGTGTGAAGATAAATATGAGCTTACGCGAGCATTAAAAAAAGCAGGCGTCTGTGTGCCTGAAGGGATATTGCTGGCGCGTAACAAAGATGTATTAACTCAAATAAGAGATTTTGCATTTACTCGTTCTATCGCACAAGTCGTGATTAAGCCACGCCGCGCGTCATTAGGATTTGGAGTAAGGATGTTTTCAGCTGTCCAGCTAGAGGAAGCCGCTCAACATGCCAAACATCTTAGAAACTATGGGCATGATGTTTTGGTTGAAGAAAGAATTGAGAGCAGTCCATGGTTTATGGGAAACACGCGTTTTGATTTTAATTTTCGTGTTTTAGCCACCTGGAACGAAGATGAGCCTATTTTTGATTTTAATATGATTGAAGTGCGTTACGGCCCATATGGCAGAGGGCCAATTAATAAAAGCCAAGGCGCAACGGTCCTTTCATTGCAGGATTTTTTTATAGTACAGAGAAATTGTTCTACCACACCGCTCTATACGCTCGCACAGCGTGAAGAACGTTTTAAATTAATGCGTGAATATACGATAATGAGCATGAAATGTGTAGCAGAGGCTTGCGGTGTAAAACCTGGGCTCATCGGATGGGACATTATCTGGGGCGATAGAAAAGATACTCAAGTTTGTTGCATTGAGGGTAATACAGGTATGGTGGGTGGTATTGGAACACTTGAAAACATGCATGATCCTGCAAAAAAAGGTAAAACTATAATGTATGTTCTTCAACATATAGTCCAGCAGGCGCAACGGTATCGTGCATCATCCAGCGAGACAGTTACCGATGAGCTTGGTGAACCTATACGTGGGTGTAACAGCACCGCCACGCTCAATACTATTGGAGGAATTTACTATGCGTGCGCTGATCATGCGCGCGCACAAACAAGCTGGGAAAAATCATTACAAATTAATCCACGGCAGCTTCATTTGTGGCGAAATTTAGCACTCATTGCTTCGCAGCAAAATAAAGACGTTACTGAAATTGCGGATCTCTATCTAAGTGCCATAGAATATGGTGGAAGATTTCCACAAACCCTGCTTCCCTTAGCGTATATATTACGAGATATCGATCCTGCTAGCGCACAGAGTCTTTATCGTGAAGCGATTGCGTTAGATGATTCGTGTGAACGAGCATATGCAGAGTTAGGAATGATGCTTGCAGCGTATGAGAGGTATGAAGAAGCCTTACCATATCTAAAGCGCGCCTTGATGGATTCTTCAGACCATTTTTTAGTTTTATTACATTTAAGCATTGTATATATGGCGCAAGGACGCTTCCTCGATGCGCAAGAAACCAGCGAAAGAGCTTGGCAAGGACAGCTTTTACACAGCAGACTTCCGTTAAGGCATCTCAAGTCACTTATAAAGCAAGATAGAACTGATGAAGCGCTTGAGCTATGTAAAAATCTTGATGCATTAGAGCCAAGTAACGAAGCCAGAACGCTTATGCGCTATTTGATCATGTGGCAGAAAAATGGAGGACGCGGGTAATGTATATTTTAGATAAAGATTGCGTTAAAAAATCACTGCGAAAAATATTTTATTAAATTATTTACGTGCTACAATAAAAAGGAGGTAGATATGAGTGAAGAGTTGTTCGATAACCGAAGAAAAGCAAAGCGATGCACCTGTTCACTGAAGGGCGTCTATTTTACAAAGAGTAAGTTTTCTGAAAAGATTGAATGTCACGATATAAGCAATCAGGGCATACGAATATCTGCATTTGAGCCGTTACGAATTGCATCGTATACGGATATAGAAATTGACACAAAAAGAGCAGGGACTCTTTCGCTGCGCGGCAAGGTCTGCTGGTGCAATAAGGTTCGTGACGCTTGGCACGCAGGGATAGAGTTTAACAGAGAATTGCGCCTGCCTTTAACGGAAATGCTTGCGTAGAGACGCGAATTTCCGCGGGTTGAGAAGAAACGCGAATGACCGTGAATTTAAAACGCTGATTGCCGCGAATATAGTTTTCTCTATATTATTTTCTATGCGCCGTTTTATCATAAAGCGTTTATTGTATTCAATCCCGCTGCTTTTAGGTATCACCTTCCTTACTTTTCTTTTCATTAAAATCGCCCCCGGAGATTTTCTGGATAATCTGCGGCTTAATCCGCAGGTTTCCAAGGAAACCATCGCGCTTTACGAACAAAAATTTCATCTTGATAAACCTTTTATCGTTCAGTACACAGCCTGGCTCGGCAATATCGTAAAAGGGGAGTTTGGTTATTCTTTTACCTATAAAGCATCTGTTGCCAAAGTCATTGCGTCCCGCGCTTTCAATACTTTCATTCTTTCTTTTTCGGCGCTTTGTGTTACCTGGATTTTTGTTGTTCCTTTAGGGGTGATGGCGGCATTGAAGCGAAATAAATTTTTCGACAGATTCTTTTCTTCTTTTTCCTATATCGGCATGGCAATTCCTACATTTTTCCTGGCATTGCTTTTGCTCTATGCTGCGACATTTACGCGGTTCCTTCCTTTAGGAGGCATGCACTCGGTGGATTTTGAAGAGTTTAGTTTTTGGGGCAAGGTGTTTGATGTAGGAAAACACCTGATCATCCCTACGCTGGTTTTATCGCTGGGCAGTATCTGCGTTTTGCAGAGGATAATGCGTGCCAACCTTCTTGAGGTCTTAGGTTCCCAGTATATTCTGGGCGCACAAGCGCGCGGTCTCTCCAATGCGAGAATTCTCTATATCCACGCCTTGAAAAACGCGCTGAATCCCATGGTCACTATCTTCGGTTTCCAGTTTTCCGAACTTCTTTCCGGGGCGGCACTTACGGAAATCATCGTAGGCTGGCCCGGCTTAGGCATGGTTACCCTTGAGGCGGTCCGCAGTCAGGATCTTTATCTGGTGATGGGCGCAATACTGATGGGCAGTATCCTGCTTATCACCGGAAATTTACTCAGTGACATTGTACTTGGGGCTCTTGATCCCAGGATACGGTATGAGAAATAGCCCGCAGCTATAAGCTGCAGGCTATTTAGCTCATAAGCTCTTAAGCTGATAAGCTCATAAGTAATTTTTTAAGACCTATGAACTTTAAATAGTTTGCAGCAATAATGATATGACTATTCTAAAAGAACTTACTAAAAACAAAGTAGCCTTAACCAGTTTGATTGTCCTTGGGGTTTTGTATATATCGGTGATCTTTGCGCCTTTCTTTGCGCCTTACGCATACGATGAAGACGACGTTTTATTCACGTACGCTGCGCCCGCAAAAATTCATCTGTGCAGTCTTAAGAATGCGCAATTCACTCCCTTTGTCTACGCTCAGAAATTTACCATTAATAAGTATTATCAGCGCGAATATCGCGAGGATACCTCAAAAATTTACCCCATTAAATTTTTTGTCAGAGGAGCCCCGTATAAAATTTTTGGGATTTTTGAAAGTAATATACATTTTTTTGGTATTGACGAGGGTAAAGTCTTTCTCTTAGGCAGCGACTATAGGGGAAGGGATCTCTTGTCCCGTATTCTTTACGGCGGCAGGATTTCCTTGTCTGTGGGGCTGATGGGCTCGGCGATTTATTTGTTGTTGGGGCTTCTGGTAGGCGGCATCGCCGGTTATTTTGGCGGAAAAATCGATAACCTGCTGATGCGTATGTGCGAGATGATGATGATAGCTCCGGCTTTTTATCTTATGCTGGCGCTGCGCGCATCGTTTCCTCCTTCCATA
>JAQUOR010000007.1 GCA_028717025.1 Candidatus Omnitrophota bacterium
GTCTATAAAATTACAATACAGGAAGAAATGAATTTGACGACCGCCAGAAAAGAGAGGGTCGTTATAGATTTTAAAGGCGATTACCATCCTCAGATCGTAATCCTTTCCGATAAAGACGAGGTAGCGGGAATCTATTCCCTGCCTGCCGGAGCGCATATCATGTTGGAAGAAGGCTCTATCGTGCAAGCGGGTGATGTAGTAGCCAAGACCCCGCGCTTAGTGGCAAAGACCAGGGATATTACCGGAGGTCTTCCGCGCGTTGCCGAATTGTTTGAAGCGCGCAGGCCCAAGAACCCGGCAGTTATCGCTGAGCTTGAGGGGTTCGTTGAATTTAAGGAAGATAAGGGAGAGCGTAAAATTATTGTCCGCTCTCCAACCGGCATGAAACGGGAATATGATATCCCTGCCGGCAGACACCCGATAGTGTATCGCGGCGACAGTGTCGTTGCTGGCCAGCAGTTAACCGAAGGCCCGACAGTTCTACAGGATATCTTACGCGTGTGCGGTGATAAAGTCCTGCAGGAGTATTTAGTCAACGAAGTCCAGGAAGTATACCGCCTTCAGGGCGTTAAAATCAACGATAAGCACATAGAGGTCATTATCCGCGAGATGCTTAAAAAGGTACGCATTGTCGAATCCGGAGATACTGAATTTTTACCGGGCGAAGCAGTCGACAAATGGGATTTTCGCAACGAAAATGAGCGTGTATCTAAAAAAGGCAATAAGCCTGCAACGGCGCAACCTTTGCTTTTAGGAATTACCAAAGCATCTTTAAGCACAAAGAGTTTTATCGCGGCGGCAAGCTTCCAGGAAACGACGCGCGTGTTGGCGGATGCTGCCACCAGCGGCAAAGTCGATGAGTTACAGGGATTAAAAGAGAATGTTATCGTCGGACATCTTATTCCGGCAGGAACAGGCCTGAAGGCCTACAGGGAGATTGAGGTGGAGCAATGCCAACCATAACGCAACTTTTACGTAAACCAAGAATATTAAAACATCGCAGGAGCAAATCTCCGGCGTTACACCAGGCGCCGCAGAGACGCGGGGTATGCATTCAGGTCAGGACCATGACGCCTAAGAAGCCAAACTCGGCGCTGCGTAAGATTGCCAGGGTCCGTATGACCAACGGCGAAGAAGTCACTTCCTATATTCCCGGAGAGGGCCATAATCTGCAGGAACACTCAATCGTCCTCGTCAGAGGTGGAAGAGTCAAGGATCTCCCCGGAGTCCGCTACCATATCGTACGCTGAACATTCGATTGTCAGGGAGTTGCGAATAGAAAGCGTTCGCGTTCAAAATACGGAGCAAAACGACCTAAACAATAAAACTATCGTGTACCGTTTACGGTTTACCGTGTACCGTGAAAAAAGTACGGTTAACGGTTCGCGGTGAACGATTAACGATGAAGTAACGATAAACGAAATGTCAGTAATGTAAGGAGAGGAAATGAGAAGACACAGAGCACCAAAAAGAGAATTAAAAGCTGATCCAAAATTTAATTCGCCGGTTATCGGCCAGTTCATTAATATCATAATGCAAGATGGCAGGAAAAGTCTTGCGCAGGGAATCGTGTATGATTCCTTCGATCTTATTGAAGAAAAAATGAAAGAGGATCCGCTTAAGGTGTTTTTTGCAGCGTTGGATAATGCGCGTCCGCGCCTCGAGACCAGGCCCCGCAGGATTGGCGGAGCAACCTATCAGGTCCCCATGGAAGTACCGCAAGACAGGGGTATTTCTATCGTATTACGCTGGATTAGAGACCTGGCCTCAAGCAAGAAAGGCAAACCCATGCATATCAAGCTTGCCGATGAAATAATTTCTGCTTTTAAAAACGAAGGCACCGTCATCAAGAAGAAAGAAGATACGCATAAAATGGCGGAATCGAACAGGGCATTTGCTCATTTTAAATGGTAATGGACAACAATGGTTATAACTTCAAACAGTAAAACGATACCCGTACCAGAAGCGAGTGCGAGTAACCAAGCAATGAAAGAATTAGAATTGATACGAAACATCGGTTTTGTTGCACACATCGATGCCGGTAAGACCACGACTACCGAAAGGCTCCTTTTCTATACGGGCCGTACCTATAAAATCGGCGCGGTTGATTCAGGCACCACCGTTACCGATTGGATGGTGCAGGAACGCGAACGAGGCATTACCATAACTTCTGCTGCGACCTATTGCACATGGAATCATTACCATATCAATATCATCGATACTCCGGGACATATCGATTTTACCGTAGAGGTAGAGCGTTCTCTAAAAGTCCTCGATGGGGTCGTGGTTATTTTTTGCGCGGTAGGGGGAGTTGAGCCGCAGTCAGAGACCGTATGGCATCAGGCCGATAAATATCACGTACCGAAAATAGCTTTCATTAATAAGATGGATAGAACCGGCGCCGATTTCTTCTCGGTCGTTGAAGAAATGAAGATCAAGCTTAATTCCCTGATAATACCTTTGCAGCTGCCGATATACGAAAACGAAGAATTCACCGGCGTAGTCGATCTCATCAAAAATCAGGCAATTTATTTTGAAGACGAAATGGGGACCAAGGTCGTCCATAAAGATATACCGGAACATATGACGCAGCCGGCGGCAAAATACAGAGATAACCTGATTGAGAAGCTTGCCGAACTTGACGATGCTTTTATGCAGAAAGTAATTGAGGGGACAAAGATAACGGAAAAAGACATTACTACGACGCTGCGCAAACACACTATCGCCAGCCGCTGCGTTCCTGTTCTTTGCGGCACATCTCTTAAGAACAAAGGGATCCAGCCTCTTCTTGATGCGATATGCGCTTTTTTACCGTCCCCTAATGACGTTGGTACGATTAAAGGGTTCGGCCGCAGCGAAAATGATTTTCAAACGCGCGAAATGTCGGTGGCAAGCCCCTTATGCGCTCTTTGTTTTAAAATTTTTACCGATCCGTTCGTAGGAAAATTGTTCTATACACGTATATACTCGGGTAAGATCGGCACTTCAAGCACCGTGTATAATGCGACAAAGCGCACAAAAGAAAAAATAAGTAAGATTTTGCGTATGCACGCAAATAAACAAGAAAGCGTTACCGAGGCAAAAGCAGGCGATATCGTCTGCCTTGTGGGCTTAAAAGATACGACTACCGGCGATACTTTATGCGATGAAAAATTTCCTATTACCCTAGAAGCGATAAAGTTTCCTTTACCCGTAGTCTCGGTTGCCATTGAACCGCGCACCAAGGCCGACCAGGAGAAATTATTTGTGGGTTTGAAGAAACTGGAAGAGGAAGACCCTTCTTTTAAAGTTGCTTATAACCGGGAAACCGGACAGAATATTATTTCCGGCATGGGACAGTTGCATCTTGAAATCATGGTCGACAGGTTACTGCGCGAGTTCAGCGTGCAGGCAAAAATAGGCAAGCCCCAGGTGGCGTACAAAGAAACGATTACCCGCAAGATCGAATCGGTAGGAAAATTCGTCCAGCAAACCGGCGGTCATGGTCAATACGGTCATGTCGTATTTTTAATGGAACCGCTGGAAAAGGGAATGGGAATTGTTTTTGAAAATAAAGTAAAAGGCGGCGCAATCCCTAAAGAGTTTTTTGCCTCGATTAAAGAGGGAGTATTTGAGGCTGCAGAGAGCGGCGCATTGGGCGGATATCCGGTGGTCGATGTCCGCGTAACCCTTCTGGATGGTTCCTACCATGAAGTTGATTCTTCGGAACTGGCATTTAAAATCGCCAGCCAATATGCATTTAAAGACGGCTTACGTAAGGCGGGGCCTGTGATTTTAGAGCCCATTATGGAGTTGGAAGTGCTGGTTGCCAATGAATATTTAAGCCAGGTCATCGGGGACTTAAATACGCGCAGGGCAAAGATTTCTTCAATCGTAGAAAGGAAAAATTTAAAAATCGCACGAGCCGACGTTGCTTTATCGGAAGTCTTTAATTACGCCGATGTATTAAGAAACTTGACACAAGGCCGGGCTTCTTATACAATAGAGCCCTCCTATTACGAAAAAGTTCCACCGGAGATGCTTGCAAAGATCTTAGGGCTATAGGTTTTTAGTGTATAATTAATGTTAAAAGTTGCTTTAGATAAAAATCCTTAATTAAAAAGAAGGAGGTGTTTTCCATGGGAAAAGAGAAATTTGTAAGATCTAAACCACACGTGAATATCGGGACCATCGGGCACGTCGATCACGGAAAGACAACGCTTACCGCTGCCATCACTAAAGTTTTGTCAGGCAGAGGGTTGGCGACGTTTATTTCTTATGATCAGGTAGCGAAGGCTTCTGAGTCCCAGGGGCGCCGCGATGAGACCAAGATTTTAACTATCGCTATTTCTCATGTTGAATATGAATCAGATAAAAGACACTATGCACATATAGATTGCCCGGGACACCATGATTATATTAAAAACATGATTACCGGTGCAGCGCAGATGGATGGGGCGATCCTGGTTGTTTCTGCAGTCGATGGACCGATGCCCCAGACACGCGAACATATTCTTTTGGCCCGTCAGGTCAACGTTCCCGCGATTGTGGTGTTCATCAACAAGATCGATTTAATGGACGACGCAGAGCTCGTTGATCTCGTTGAAATAGAAGTAAGGGACCTGCTTTCGAAGTACGAATTTCCCGGGAAAGATATTCCTATCGTGCGCGGCGCAGCATTCAAGGCATTACAGTGCGGCTGCGGCAAGGACGAGTGTCCGAATTGCAAATGCATTTTAGACCTGATCAAGAAAGTCGATGAGTATATCCCAGCTCCTAAAAGAGAAATCGATAAACCGTTCTTAATGGCAATCGAAGACGTATTTTCGATTTCAGGCCGCGGAACGGTAGTCACCGGAAGAGTTGAAAGAGGAAAGGTCAAGACCGGCGAAGAAATAGAGATTATTGGACTTCGCCCTGAAACCAAAAAGACGGTCGTTACCGGCGTTGAAATGTTTCGCAAGCTCCTTGATGAAGGTCAGGCCGGCGATAACGTTGGATTGCTTTTGCGCGGTATTGAAAAGAATGACGTTGAGCGCGGAATGGTCGCGGCATTGCCGGGTTCCATTACTCCTCATACGAAGTTTAAAGCGCAGATTTATATTTTAAAGAAAGAGGAAGGCGGCAGGCATACGCCTTTCTTTGCAGGCTACAGACCTCAATTTTACGTTCGTACCACCGATGTGACCGGTTCTGTGACGCTTCCGGCGGGAGTTGAAATGGTTATGCCGGGAGATAACATTGAATTGGAAGTAGAATTGATACAGCCGGTAGCTTTGGAGAAAGAGTCACGCTTCGCTATCCGCGAAGGCGGTAAGACCGTAGGGGCCGGAGTCGTAGTACAGATCATAAAATAGTAACGACATCAAGCCGCAGGCATACCATCAGCTTGCGGCAACGAGAGAAGTGCACGCTATGTTAAAATTGAGAATTAAATTAAAGGCGTTTGATCATCGTATCCTGGATCAGTCTACTCAGGAAATCGTAGATGTCGCGTTGCGCACGGGCGCAAAAGTAAACGGCCCTATCCCGCTTCCTACGCAAAAGAAGATTTTTACGGTGAACCGCTCGACGAATATTGATAAGAAGTCGAGGGAGCAGTTTATGATTGCGGTTCATAAGCGGATCGTTGATTTAGATAACCCGACACCCAAGACAATTGACGCGTTACGAAAACTGAATCTGCCCGCAGGAGTAAACGTCGAAATAAAACAAGAAGTGTAACGCCCATTATACCGCACACATTCCACGAGCATTCCTGCTCTTATCCGGCAGGCACAACGTGAAAGAAAAGCGGAAATAAAGCGTAACCAAATTTAAGGGATATTGTATTGAAATGTTAAAAGAAATTTTCGGTAAAAAGATAGGAATGACTCAAATCTTCAGCCCTGAAGGCGATGCCCTCGGGGTAACGGTTTTAGAGGTTACACCGGTTTGTGTTTTGGAGAAAAAGGAATATGCCGGACGTAATGTTGCGAAAATCGGCTGTTTCAAGGTAAAAGAACATCGTCTCGATAAAGTGAAAAAACCCCAACAGGGCTATTTTACCAAGCTCGGCACAAGTACGTATGGTCTTGTGCAGGAAGTTGCCGCAGAAGCTGCCGGCCTTGAGCCTAAGCAGGAGATCGGCGTAGAGATGTTTAACGAAGGCGATATCGTTGACGTGCGGGGTAAAATCAAAGGACGCGGGTTTTCCGGCGGCATGAAGCGTCACGGCTGGCATGGCGGTCCGGGAGGGCATGGCTCTATGTTCCATCGCCGCATCGGTTCAAACGGCGCCAATACTGACCCGGGAAGAGTGGTCCGGGGCCATCGCATGCCAGGGCATTACGGCGATTCTTATCAGACCGTGAAAAATTTGAAAGTCATTAAAATAGACAAGGAAAAAAGTCTTCTTTTTATTGAAGGCGGCGTTCCCGGTGCACGCGGTAGTGTGTTAAAGGTTAAAAAAATCAAGGCCGCTCCACAGCCAAAGGCATAAAGACAAATATATATAAAAGGCAACGCAATGGGAAAAAAACAAGTAACAGAAAAAAAAGAAAAAACACAGAAAAAAAATTTAAGCCTGACAATGCTTAATATCAAGGGCAAAGAAGTTGAAAGCGTAGAGCTTTCACCGCTTGTGTTTGACGGCATAGTCAATGATGCGCTTATGCGTCAGGCAGTGGTTGCCTATTTGGCAAATCAGCGCAAGGGTTTAGCGAACACAAAGACCAGAGGGGAAGTCCGGGGCGGTGGAAGAAAACCGTGGCGCCAGAAGGGTACGGGAAATGCCAGGGTCGGTTCTAACCGGTCTCCATTGTGGAGAAAGGGCGGCATTACCTTTGGTCCTCGACCGCATTCTTTTTATAAGGATTTACCCAAGCGCATGAAGGCGTATGCGCTTAAAAGTGCGCTCAACGCAAAACTTAAAGATAACGAAATCATGGTGCTTGACGCACTGGCGATAAATTCGCCTAAAACAAAAGAGTTTTTTGCCATAGTAGAAAATTTACAATTAGCAAACCTGCCTAGCCGGTTTGTAATGGAACAGTGGTCCGATAATATCAAGCTTTCCTCCCGCAATATCGATAAAGTATCGACGGGCCTGGCTAAGGATCTTACGACGTATAGCGTTTTGAATTGTAAAAAACTGGTATTTACTAAAGATTCCCTCAAAGAGGTTGAAGCAAGGTTACTAAAATGGCTCAAGTAACGACAAGTAATTATTCTGTTATTAAGGCTCCGCTGGTTACCGAAAAGGGTGCGGGGTTTGCGGTGTTGCGCAAATACGTTTTTTGGGTCGATAAACGGGCAAACAAGATCGACATTAAGAAAGCGGTCGAGAAAGTCTATACTGTTAAAGTGCAGGATGTAAATTGCATGACGGTTAAGGGAAAAACAAAACGCGTGCGCTGGAATAAGCCGGGGAAGACTTCTTCCTGGAAAAAAGCCGTGGTAACGCTTAAGGAAGGTTCGGAGATAAAACTTACATAGACGCGGATGTCCGCGAATTTTGGAGAACGCAAATTTACGCGAATTAGAGTATAAAATTAACTATCATGGGAATTAAAACTTTTAAAGCAAATACGCCAATCCAGAGATTTAAAGTAAGCGCTGATTTTTCGGAAATAACCAAGGATCGTCCGGAGAAATCTTTAACGCACAGCAGCCATAAACACGGAGGAAGAAACAACCGCGGCAGGATCACTTTGCGTCACAGGGGCGGAGGACATAAACAGCGTTACCGTTTTATCGATTTTAAGCGCGACAAATTCGATGTCGAAGCAACAGTGCTGGGGATCGAATACGACCCTAATCGCAGTGGCCGCATCGCCTTGGTAGAATATCCCGATAAAGAAAGGCGATATATTCTCTGGCCCGATAAATTAAACGCAGGTGATAAAGTCGTCAGCGCTTTCAACAGCCAGGTTGACATAAAACCGGGCAATGCCATGCGTTTAAATCATATGCCGCTTGGCACGACAGTGCATAATATAGAGCTTGAGCCCGGTAGGGGCGCCGTTATGGCACGCAGCGCAGGCGCCTTCGCGCAGATCATGGCAAAAGAAAAAGGGTTTGCGCAACTACGCATGCCCTCGGGAGAAATACGCATCGTTAAGCTCGATTGTCGCGCCACCGTGGGTCAGGTCGGTTTAATCGAACACTCTTCATTTGTATCTGGTAAAGCAGGTAGGACCCGCTGGTTAGGGATCAGGCCAACCGTGCGAGGTTCGGCGATGAACCCGGTAGATCATTCGCATGGTGGCGGTGAAGGTAAGGCCGGACAGGGTAATCCGCATCCTGTGTCTCCTTGGGGCAGGCCTGCAAAGGGAGGGAAAACCCGCCGACCGAAGAATCAAAGTAACAAATATATAATCAAGAGGAGAAAGTAACGCAATGAGCCGGTCATTAAAAAAAGGTCCTTTTATCCAGGAAAAATTGCTTAATAAAATCATTAAGGCAAAAAATTCATCTGACAGAAAACCCATAAAGACATGGTCAAGACCATCAGTGATTACTCCTGATTTCGTGGGGCTCACCTTTGCGGTCCACGACGGTAGAAAACACGTTCCGGTGTTTATCACGGAAAATATGGTAGGGCATCGTTTGGGAGAATTCGCGCCGACACGTACGTTTAGGGCTCACGGCGGAATAAAAGCCAAGAAGGCGTTAGAAAAAACATAAAATAATAATTATGATAGCGTACGCAAAAGGAAAATACTTAAGAATGTCCCCTTACAAGATGCGCCAAGTCATCGACTTGGTACGCGGAAAACCTGCGAAGTATGCAGCAGAGCTTCTTGCCAATCTGAATAAGAAAGGTGCGTTTTTACTTGCGAAAGTGTTAAAATCGGCAATCGCAAACGCAAAAGTCAAGGGATATGAAGATAAGAGCCTGTTTGTCTCAAAGATCTTCGCTGACGGCGGACCGGTGCTCAAACGCTACAGGGCGGCGACCTTTGGCAGGGCAACAACGATTAAAAAAAGAACCGCGCATGTGGTGGTGGAGCTGGATACCACGGAAAAAATTATTGATGTTAAGCCTAATGTTGTCAAGACGGTAGTGCGTAAACAATCAAAAAAGGAGCCTAAGGGTTAGAGGTTATTATGGGTCAAAAAGTACATCCGTATGTTTTGCGATTAGGGTTTGGTAAGGATTGGCGTTCCCGTTGGTTTACTTCAAAAAAACGGGAATACGCAGATTTTCTGGAAGAAGATGTGCATATACGCGAGTTGGTGAAGAAAAGTTATCAGAAAGGCTCTATTTCAGATATCATTATTGAACGCGTGTCACCCACGATTATACGATTACGCATTAAAACGTCCCGGCCGGGAGTCATTATCGGCAGGCGCGGACAGGATATTGAACGCGTTAAGGGGGAGCTGCGAGCATTAACGAAAAAAGAAGTCGATATTGACGTGCAGGAGGTCCTTGAAGCAGGACTTGATGCGCAACTTGTTTCGGAACAGATTGCATTTCAGATTACCAAGAGGGTTAATTTCAGACGCGCCATGAAAAAAGCCATGCAACAGGCGCAGGGCTTAGGCTGCGAAGGCATGAAAACCAAATGTTCAGGAAGGCTCGAGGGTGCAGAAATCGCCCGTAACGAAATTTATAAATACGGAAAAGTACCCCTGCAGACATTCAGCGCCGATATCGATTACGGTTTTGGTTTAGCGAAAACTACCTATGGCACTATCGGCGTCAAGGTCTGGATCTACCGCGGCGTAAAAAAGTTAGGAAGTTATATGCTCAGAGAAGAGAATCTTCAGGAAGAGACTCAAAAGAAAAATACAACGAAGGAATAAAACATGCTTTTTCCGGCACGCGTTAAATATCGTAAGACTCAAAAAGGAAAACGCCGAGGCATCGCCGTAAAGGGCTCGACGGTATGCTTTGGTGAATACGGCATAAAGGCACTTGAGTGCGGATGGCTGACGGCCAACCAGCTCGAAACCGCGCGTGTCATTTTAACCAGACGGCTGCGTCGCGGAGGAAAGCTGTGGATCCGGGTTTTCCCGGATAAGCCTATTACCAAGCATCCGGCAGAGGCACGTATGGGTAAAGGAAAAGGGGAAGTTGAAAGCTGGGTAGTGGTAGTGAAAAGAGGAATGGTTTTATTTGAGATGGGAGGAATCCCTGAGGATTATGCACGGTCTTCTTTTCGCTTGGTCGCATATAAATTTCCGTTTAAAACAATGTTTGTGACGAGAAGAAAATGAAAGTAGACGAATTACGCGGATTATCAAAAGAAGAATTGCAAAATAAAGCAGAAGAATTACACAAGCAGCTTATGGATCTCAATTTTAAGCGTAGAAGCGGGGTGGAGAAGCCCCATCTTTTTGCACAGATAAGAAAGGATATTGCGCGTATTCTTACGGTGCTTAAGGAAAAAGAAAAAGAGGCATGATATGGGTAAGTCTAAGATTTTAGAGGGTAAGGTAGTATCGGATAAAATGAAGAAAACCAGAGTGGTGGTGGTGACCACGCGAATCGTAGATAAACGATATGACCGTTTCGTCATCGAGAAGAAACGATATAAAGTGCACGATGAGGAAAATAAAGCCAAGACAGGTGATACGGTGAAAATAATGGAGTGTCGTCCGTATTCAAAGGATACGCACTTTAAAATGTTAGAGGTAATGAAATGATTTTTATACGTACAAAGCTTGATGTCGCGGATAACAGCGGCGCAAAGATAGTAAAATACATCGGAACCATAGGTAAAAAGAATAAAAGTTTCGGAACTATCGGCGATGTTATTACCGCTAACGTCAAAGAAGCTATACCTAACGGTCCCATCAAGAAAGGGGAAGTGGTCCGGGCAGTCATCGTGCGAACGCACTTACCCATCAGGCGCAAGGACGGTTTAACGATAAAATTTGACAGAAATGCGTGTGTTATTATTGATAAACAGAATAATCCCAGAGCTACCCGGGTCTTTGGTCCTGTGGCACGCGAGTTACGGGACAGGTTTAGTAAAATTTTATCCCTGGCACCGGAAGTAATATAATACCTATATAAGGATAAGAAAAACAATGAGTTTGGAAATAAAAAAAGGCGATAAAGTAGAGATTATTAAGGGAAAAGATAAGGGTAAGAGCGGAAAGGTCCTTAAGGGATTTCCTTCTTCCAGAACCGTTATCGTCGAAGGTATAAATCTTATGAAGAAGCATATGCGCCGGCGCTCTGAAACCGAACAGGGCGGCATCAAAGAGCTCCCTGCTCCCTTGCGTATGGAAAATGTGGCATTGTTTTGTTCCAATTGTAACAAAGGGGTACGGTTTGGCGTAAAGGTAATGGAAGATAAAAGTAAAGTGAGGATTTGTAAAAAATGTCAGCAGACGATTTAAAAGCCAATTCAAAGGAAAAATATGCCCCGAATTTACTTTCGCTCTATCGGAATACTATTATTCCGGCAATGAAAGAAAAGTTCGGTTATACGAACGACCTCGCAGCACCTAAGTTAATCAAGATCGTGGTGAACATGGGTATTAAGGAAGCAACGACCGACGCCAAGATCACAGAGAAAGCAGCCGAGGAGTTAGCGATAATTACGGGTCAGAAAGCAAAAATCTGCCGGTCACGCAAAGCTATTTCCAATTTTAAACTTAAACCGGGCGTGCCTATCGGTTGCTGTGTGACCATGCGCAGGTACCGAATGTACGAATTCTTAGAGCGTCTTATTGCGATAGCCATTCCCCGGATCAGGGATTTTCGGGGTCTGTCGCCGCATTCATTTGATGGCAGGGGAAGTTATAACTTCGGTTTATTGGAACAGAATATTTTTCCAGAATTGGAAGCGGATAAGATATCAAAGATCTTAGGAATGAACATTACCATACATACCAGTGCGAAAAGTGACAAAGAAGCGAAAGAATTATTGACATTGCTTGGGTTTCCTTTTAGGAAGTAAAACTTTAGAAGCGGAAAAACGCGGAACGATACGTGGAGGATATATAATGGCGACAACGGCAAAAATTGAAAAGTGGAAGAGCGAAAAAGTAAAAGCAAAGTTTTCTACCCGGTATAGAAATCGCTGCCGGCTCTGCGGTAGGCCCAGGGGCTATATGCGGGATTTTGAATTATGCCGGATTTGTTTCAGACAGCTCGCATGGCAAGGGATGATACCGGGAGTAAAAAAAGCGAGTTGGTAAATTAGCGGAGGTTGTTTATTATGGCGGATATGATAGCTGATACCTTTACGATTATTCGAAATGCCACCAGGGCTCAAAAAGAAGATACGCTTATTCCATATTCGAAAGTATTCGCACGAGTCTGCGATATTCTTAAAGATAACGGTTATATAGAGAATTTTAAAGAAGTGGACTTAGAGGGGTACAAGAAAATAAAAGTGTATTTCAAATATGAACGTAAGCGCTGTACGCTTACTCAAATTGCAAGAGTTTCCCGTCCCGGCAGGCGCGTGTTCGTTACGAAAAATAAAGTTCCCTCGATACTGCGGGGTTTCGGCATTGCGATTGTTTCCACCTCAAAAGGTATCTTTACCGATAAAGAAGCCAGAGAGAAGAACCTTGGTGGAGAATTATTAGGGAAGGTGTGGTGATATGTCAAGAGTAGGAAAACAACCGGTCATTTTGCCTAAGGGCGTTAAAGGCACCGTTACCGGGGCCGTCGTTCTTATCGAAGGTCCAAAAGGTAAGCTTTCCCTGAATGTCCCCGGCGCTATTACCGTGAAAGCCGAAGCTGATAAGATCCTCGTGACCAGAAGCGATGATCAGAAGCAGTCGAAGAGTCTGCACGGGACTATCCGCGCCCTTATCAGCAATATGGTCAAGGGAGTCACTGAGGGGTACAAGCGAGAGCTGGATGTAGTCGGTGTAGGATATAAGGCGCAGATGAAAGGGGCCAGTCTTCTTATCAACTTAGGGTTCTCTCATCCCGTTGAGATAAAAATTCCGGCAGGTTTAAAAGTCGTAACTCCGAATCCTAACCGTATTATTACGGAAGGTATCGATAAACAGCAGGTCAGTGAATTTGTCTGCAAGGTACGAAAGATCTATCCTCCGGAACCCTACCAGGGTAAAGGGGTACGGTTTGTCGGAGAAGAGGTAAAAAAGAAATTAGGAAAAGCATTGGCGAAATAATATTAAAATTTTTTGAAGATGCTAATTTACACCGCAAAGACACAAAATTACGCAAAGACGCAGACGCAAAACCGCAAAATAAACTTTTGCGTTTTAGCGGTATTACACCGCAAATACGCTAAAACTTTTTGTGTTTTTGCGATGAGCGCTTTCGCGGCTTTTTTTGCGATTTAGCGGTATAAAAAAGGATTATATATGGGTACTTGCAAAAGAGCACAACGGCACGAACGTATTACTAAAAAATTAAAAGGAACGGCACAAAAACCTCGCGTGATAGTTTTTCGCAGCAACAAAAATATATACGCCCAATTGGTCGATGATAGTGCGAGCAAAGTTGTGGCAAGTTCTTCCACGCTCGGAGAGGCATTTAAGCTTAAAAAGATTAAATCTGCCAATAAAGAGGCGGCAAAGGAAATAGGAAAGATGATGGCTCTCGCTGCTTCGGGTTTAGGTATCAAGGAAATTTGTTTTGACCGGGCAGGGTATAAATACCATGGAAGAGTGCGGGCACTCGCCGAGGGTTTGCGAGAAGGAGGATTGAAATTTTAATGGAACAGAAAGTCGGACAGGATACAAGAGAAATTACCTTTATTGAGAAAGTTATCTTTATCAATAGAGTTACAAAAGTTACCAAAGGCGGAAAAAATATGGGTTTTTCCGCTCTCGTCGTTGTGGGGGACGGGCAGTCAAGAGTTGGTTTTGCTCTGGGCAAGGCAAACGAAGTTGCCGAAGCCATAAAAAAAGGCATTAAGCGCGCTAAAAAAAATCTGGTAACGATTAAAAGAACCGAGACAAGCATCGGACACGAAGTGATCGGCAAGTTCGGTGCGGTCCAGGTATTTTTAAAACCCGCGGCAAAAGGCACAGGCGTTATCGCTTCCTCACCTGTGCGCGCGATCTGCGAATGCGTGGGTATTCATGATATTCTGACTAAGATTTTGAAAAAATCAACAAACCCCATTAATGTGGTGAAAGCAACCATGCAGGGCTTGGAGAGCTTAAAGGGATAATATGGATTTATCTAAATTAACTACGAAACTTACCAAGATAGGAAAACGTAAGGGCAGAGGTACGGGCAGCGGATGGGGCAAAAGAGCAGGCCGCGGAGATAAGGGGGCCGGTTCGCGCAGCGGAAAAAAATTACCCTATATCGGATTTAACGGCGGTAACATCCCTTTTATACGAAAAATGCCCAAACGCGGGTTTAATATGTATAAGCAGGAGGAATATCAGGTAGTAAACTTAAAGGATATCCAGGAAAAACTTAAAAGTGCTTCAGTTATAGATCCTAAGGCGTTAAAAGATGCAAAGCTTCTGCGTAACGATACAAAACTTCTTAAGATACTTGCGAATCTTACCGATGCATTTTCCTTGAAAGCAACCTTTAAGGCTGATAAATTTTCCCAGAGTGCAAAAAAAGCAATTGAGAATGCTGGGGGTACCGTAGAGTATTTGAACCGTCAAAAAGAAACACCGCAAAATCGCCAAGAAGTCGCAAGGCCGCAAAAGGAAAATAAAAATAGCAGAGATTAATGAATTATAGAATAGTGCATAACTTTTGCGTTTTTGCGGCATTTTGTGTCTTTGCGGTGTAAAAATAATATTTTTTTCATAATAAATTAAGGATGTTCCAGGCACTCATCAATGTCTTTAAAATAGAAGAGTTACGCAAGAAGATTTTGATAACTCTTTCTCTCTTGATAGTATATCGTGTGGGTTGTTACGTCCCCACACCCGGAATTGATACTTTTGCTCTTTCGCAATATTTTGCCCGGATCGAAAAAAGCGGTCAGACCTTACTGGGTATAATGAACCTCTTTACCGGAGGTGCACTGACGCGTTTAAGTATTTTTGCGCTCGGTATTATGCCTTACATATCCAGTTCGATCATCATGCAGCTTTTAACCGCCGTCGTGCCTGCATTGGAAAAAATTGCCAAGGAAGGTAAAGCCGGCTATGAAAAAATAAACCAGTACACCAGGTACTTGACTCTTTTCTTATGTATCATCCAGGGTTTATTCTTAGCGCTTTGGCTTTCCAATGATAATAGTTTTCAGGGTATACGTATTGTTCCCGATAAGGGGCTTTTATTCATTGTCACGACGATTTTAACGCTCACTGCCGGCACGGTGTTTATCATGTGGCTGGGAGAGCAGATTCAGGAGCGCGGTATCGGTAATGGAATGTCGCTTATCATTACCACAGGCATTGTTTCGCGCATCCCTATTTCATTACAGCAGCTCTGGCTTCTTTATTCGCCTTTTGATGCGAGCAAGCGGCAGATCCAAACGTTTACGGTAATTACGTTGATTATACTCTGGTTTCTGGTGATCATGGGAGTGGTTCTTTTTTCCCAGGGCCAGCGCAGGATCCCCATCCAGCACGGTAAACGCGTTGTGGGTAATCGGGTTTCTATGGCACAGACTACCTATCTGCCTATCAGGGTGGATATGGCTGGAGTCATCGCCATTATTTTTGCCCAGAGCGTCATTGTTGCTCCGGCGACGATGGCTGCATTATTACCGGCAAAAATAGGGTTTGTCAGGTTTTTACAAAGCATGTTGCAGGAGCGGGGGCTTGCGTATAACCTGCTCTATATCGGCTTAATCATGTTCTTTATGTACTTTTATACGGCGATGACCTTTAATCCTTTAGAGATATCGAATCACTTAAAGAAGAGTGGAGGCTTTATCCCGGGGATCAGGCCGGGAACGCCTACGGCAAGTTATCTTGATTTTGTGGCGACACGCATCGTATTCGTAGGCGCGGTATATGTCTGCGGCATAGCGATTTTACCTAATGCCATTATGCATATTTTTAAAGTACCTTCGTATGATATTGCTTCATTTTTTGGGGGAACAACGCTTCTAATTTTAGTAGGTGTGGTGCTGGATACCATGAAGCAGCTCGAAGGGCAGCTATTCATTCGTCACTATGAAGGCTTTATTAAAGGCGGTTCATTGCGGGGAAGAAAATGAGAATTATTCTTTTTGGGGCACCTGGTTCAGGCAAAGGTACGCAGGCAGTAGTGATGAGTGAGTACTATAAGGCAAAGAAAGTTTCTCTGGGCGATATCTTGCGCGAGGAAGTTAAAAAGAACAGTGAGCTTGGGGCACAGGTAAAAAGTTACATGGAAAAAGGACTTTTAGTGCCGGATGAGTTGGTGTCCCGTGTGATCGAAGAAAATATCGACGGAGGCAGTTTTATCCTTGATGGTTATCCGCGTAATGCGGCACAGGCTGCGGTGCTCGATAGCATCATGAAGCGCAAAAAAATAGATTATGACGCTTTTATCTATCTCGATGTTAACGAAGCTACCCTGATTAATCGTCTTTCCAAGCGCTTGGTATGCAAAAGGTGCGGGGCAAATTATCACCTTATCAATATGCCGCCGAAAACCAATGGCATATGCGATAAATGCTCCGGAGAGCTTATCCAAAGGAAAGACGATACACCTGAGGTGATAAAGAAGCGTCTGGAAGTATTCGTTAAAGAAAGTAAATCGATTTTAGATTTTTACCAGAAGCAGGGAAAACTTATAAAGGTTGATGCTTCTAACGAAAGAGACGAAGTGTTTTCGCGAATTAAGAAGATTTTAAAGTGATAGAAAATCTGACGCAGGAAGATTTGCTGTGTATGCGCAAAGCCGGAAAAGTCGCGGCCTTGGCCTTAAAGAGCCTGCGAAAATTCATTAAACCCGGCATCAGCACAAAAGATATTGAAGTTTTCTTTGAAAATTTTTTGGAAAGTTACCCCGGAATGGTCGCGGCGTTTAAGGGATATAAAGGGTATCCGGCAGCGCTGTGCGTTTCGGTTAACGAAGAAGTCATCCACGGAATCCCGTCTCTTTTTAAGGTAATCGGCGACGGCGATTTGGTGAGTGTTGATTTAGGGATCAAGTACAAAGGATTATTCGTTGATACTGCCCATACGTATATTGCAGGTCGCGTATCGGCAGTCGCGAAAAAACTTGTTTCGGTTTCTTTGAAATCTCTTTTCTGCGGTATAAAGCGAGTCAGGATCGGCGCTACCGTAGGGGATATCGGCAGTGCTATTCAAACGCATGTTGAAAACCACGGCTTTTCGGTCGTTCGCAAATTCGTCGGCCATGGAATAGGGAGAGGGTTGCATTGCGTCCCGGAAGTTCCAAACTTTGGCCGGCCGGGTGACGGTATGCCGTTGTTTGAGAATACGGCGATTGCAATAGAGCCGATGGTTACCGCAGGACATTACGATGTCGATGTTTTAAGCGACGGTTGGACCGCAAAAACAAAAGATAATTCTTTATCGGCTCACTTCGAACATACGGTGGCGATAACCAGAAAAGGTCCCTGGATATTGACGGCATAAACAGTTGATTTAGTTCTTTAAGCTTTTCGGGTAACGGTTAAGATCATGAAGCTTCCGCAACAGCGGAATCTCGATAAATAAATATATTAAGGTGCGAGACGTGTCGGTTACGTTTAGGAGTAACGTCTTAAATATATGAAATCAAGACGAGTGACGTAATTCACAGACGGAACGGGTATCGTGACCGTAGCCCAAAGACGTCATTATTATGAGCAAAGAAGAATTGATCGAAGTTGAAGGAGAGATAGTTGAAACATTGCCGAACGCGATGTTCCGGGTAAAGCTTGAAAACGGACATATCGTGCTTGCGCATGTCTCCGGAAAGATGCGCATGCATTTTATCAGGATCCTGCCCGGCGATAAAGTGAAGATAGAACTTACACCGTACGATTTATCCCGAGGAAGGATCACGTACAGGTATAAATAGGTTTATAAAAAAAAAACGAAAAAATATGAAAGTACGAGCATCGGTAAGAAGAATTTGTGATAAGTGCAAGATCATAAAACGTAAAGGGGTAGTGCGGGTTATCTGCAAAAACTCTAAGCATAAACAGCGGCAGGGCTAGTTACAATGAGCTCGTAAGCTCATGAGCTCATAAGGCATTAGAATAATTGTTTAGCTTGCAGTTTAAGGTTTATACGTTAATAAGGAGACAATTATGCCCAGAATTTTAGGTATCGATGTACCGAAGGAAAAAAAAGTAAAAGTTGCGATATGTTATATTTACGGCATAGGGTCGACGAACGCCTTAACGATTCTTTCTAAAGCGGGAGTTGATCCGGAAAAAAGAGCCTCTCAGCTTACTGACGAAGAAATATCAAAAATTACGAATTATGTCCAGTCAAACTATAAAGTAGAAGGCGAACTAAAGCGCGAAATTGCCCAGAATATACGCAGGCTCATCGAAGTGGGAGCATATCGGGGTTCGCGTCATAAGAAGGGGCTTCCGGTCAGAGGTCAACGTACGCGCTGTAATGCCCGTACACGTAAGGGGCCAAAACCGCGCGTAGGCGGCTTAAAGAAACCGGCAAAGTAATTGATAGTACGTTAGGGTTATTACCCCTTGCCTCTCAATATCTGAAAATTTCTCGAAGCAGTAAGCTTCTTCGAAATTTTTCAGAAAGGCTTCGGGGTTAAATTTTCCGACTACGTTAGAGAAAAGTAAAACACCCGGCCGTATCGGAACGGCCGGTGTGCGCTAACTGCGCAAGGAGAAAAGCATGGCTGAACAGATTCAGAAAAAGAAACCCGAAAGAAAAAAGAAAATTCATCTTACCTCGAATATGGGGATTGCCCATATAAAAGCAACGTTTAATAATACCATTATCTCGATCACCGATTTACAGGGTAATACCATTGCCTGGGGTTCTTCGGGCACGGTCGGATTTAAAGGGACAAAGAAATCAACTCCATACGCTGCGCAGATTGCATCTTCCATGGTTGCAAAAAAAGCAAAAGAAGTCGGGTTGGTAGATATCGAAGTGCTGGTAAAGGGTCCGGGCCCGGGAAGAGAAGCGGCGATACGGTCGCTGCAAGCAGCAGGGCTTAACGTTAAGAAGGTTAAAGACGTGACACCCAGCCCGCATAACGGTTGCAGACCCCGTAAGAAACGAAGAGTATAAATACGAACATGGATGAGCACAGGAGAGCCACGGATTGCAAGATCCTGTGCTTATCTGTGTTTGTGAATATAAAGTACTATACATGAGGAGAAAGCAGAGGTAACTATGGCGAGACAATTAGGCGAAAATTGCAGGTTGTGTAGACGAGAAGGCATGAAATTATTTTTAAAGGGAACGCGCTGTTCAACGGAGAAGTGCGCCTTTGCAAAAAGGCCTACGCCTCCGGGAATGCACACCAGGCATTCCAATAAGCAGTCCTATTACGCGATGCAGCTGCGCGAAAAGCAGAAAACAAAACGGACCTATGGCATGATGGAAGCGCAATTTAAGCGTTTCTTTCACGTAGCCAGTAAAGCGAAAGGCATTACCGGAAGGACTTTGCTGCAGCTATTAGAGCGCAGGCTCGATAATGTTGTCTATCGTGCGCTTTTTGCCGTTTCGCGTGACCAGGCACGCCAGATGGTGCGGCATGGGTCAATTTTTATAGGCAAAGGAAGAGTGGATATACCTTCCTATCTGGTCAACGTCGGAGAGATACTTACGCTCAAAGCCAATGATACCAGGAAAAAAGCGATTAAAAGTTCTATAGAGATTATTACAAAAGAACGCAGTGTGCCTTCCTGGCTCGATGTCGACGCCGAGAACCTGACAATAAAAGTAGTGCGTCTTCCCGAAAAAGAAGATCTTTCAATGTCTGTCAACGAGCAGCTCATCGTTGAACTTTATTCTAAGTAATTTATAAGGACTTAATTTAAAGGTGTTTTGACTCTTAAGCTTTAGGGTCAAGTACGCTACACACAAGGAGGTAAAAAGATGGGAATAACGTGGCGGGATTTTCAATTTCCAAAACGAATTACGGTGGAGCAGGAGAATTATTCCCCCAATTATGGAAAATTTATTGCAGAACCTTTAGAGCGAGGATATGGTGTGACACTCGGTAATGCTTTGCGGCGCGTACTTCTTTCTTCTATTGAAG
>JAQUOR010000008.1 GCA_028717025.1 Candidatus Omnitrophota bacterium
CATGTATGCCTTCGCCTTTTCTATGGATATATGCCGGAACAATACATGCGCGCGTACGTAAGCCAAGGGTCACCGGACCGGTAGGGGTTGCGGCAAGAAGTCCGAAAAACTTAACCCACACCCCCCCTGTTCCAAAATTCTGATCCATCTGTAAAATAACGATTTCGTTGTCCCGCAACGCCTTGGTAATACCGAGAACACACTCCCTTCGGGGATAGGAAAAAATAGTTTTTACACCGGAGCCAACACGTAAATTGTGGAGGTAATCTCCCGCTTTTTCATCCCTCATGGGCCGGGTAACAAAACTCACTTTATACCCCTCCTTTACGAGTTTCAGGCTCATAAGAGGGAAATTACCTATGTGTGCAGTGACGATAATCACTCCGCGTTTTTGCGCAAGCGCTTCATCGAGGTTTTCCTTTCCCTCTATGGTGACATCATCGAGGTTCCTGGTGTTACGCAGGAAATAGAGCAGTTCAAAAGATCCCTGTGCCATGAATACAAAAAATCCCCTTGCGATTTTCTTTTTTTCTGCCAGAGACTTTTGGGGAAACGCGATTGAAAGACTCTCCATGGCAATGCGGCGGTGACGCACGACAAAAAGATAGGCAAGATTGCCTAATATTTTTCCTAAGGTATAACTAAAATGTAACGGCAAAATACCGTTTACAATCGTAAACAGCCTTAAAAAAAAGAAACCCAACCGGCGTTGTATGAATTTTTTTTGCTCTTTCTTCATGATGTATAAAATTTATTTTTACGCGTTAACTAACTCGCGAACTCTTAAACCGATAAGCTCCTGACCGTACTCTATTTATCTTTTTCTTCCTTATGAGTTCACGAGCTGATGAGCTAAATAACCTGCACCTATAGCTTATATCCTATCTTTCTTAAAAACTCTTTCCTCCAGCGCACGTCTTCTTCTTGTTCTACGCCGCGAGGACTTGCACCATCAATAACCCCCAGGATACCTCTGCCTTGCTCTGTTTGCGCAATAATAATTTCTACCGGATTTGCAGTAGCGCAAAAAATGCGGCACACTTCAGGAACATTTTTTATCTGGTTAAGAACATTGACGGGGAATGCATTTTTTAAAATCAGAAAAAAGCTGTGACCGCAGCCGATGCGCATCGCGTTACCAATCGCTATAGTCTTTAGCTCCTCATCGTTAGCCTCAACTCGTATCAGGCACTTTCCCGAAGACTCGCAGAAGGCCAGCCCGAATTTTACCGAAGGTACTGTCGTAACCAGCACTTCGTATATATCTTCAACTGTTTTAATAAAATGCGCCTGACCGATAATGATATTCAGATCCTGCGGTTTATCAACTTTTACCGTTTCAAGTTCTATCTTCATTTTTTTCGCCTCCCGTATATGGTTCACAATGGATATTGACCTGGGAAAATTTAAAATTTTTCTTCAAGATGCTTGATAACCGGTGCGAGATGGCGTGCGACCTCTCAATAGAAGTATTTTTATCCATAAGGAGATGAAAATTCAAAATATTTGCGTTTTCCGTGGTGATGATTTCGACACTATGGAAATCTTTTATGTGTTTGGTGAATGTCATGATGCTTTTTATTAGTTTATTGACTTGCCGTTTTTCAACAGGCGTGGTACCTCTTTTTAAGTCGACGTGCACCAGACACTTGCCCAGGCCATCCTGATAAATCCTGTTTTCGATACTGTCGGCAACGCTATGCGCCTCTTCCAGAGAAAGCGACGGGCTCAATTCGATATGCAAAGAAATTATTCTATTCTTGCCGTAACAATGGATCTCGATATCATGCACTCCCTCGACAAACGTAAAACCTGACGCGAGCGCCCGCACCTGCTCATATAAAAACCCTGGTGCGGTTTTACCGATAAGGTTATCGACAAATTCTTTGGTCATCTTTAACGCGAAGAAAAAGATGATGCCGGAGATAACCAATCCCAATAAAGAATCGACGTACGCGTACTGTGGCCCTTTTTGAACGAAGAAAAGCCCCACTCCTACGATAAAGGTCGTAATGAAATCGGTATAATGGTGAAGGGCGTCAGCTTCCAGTATATCTGAAGAAACTTTTTTTGAAACTTTTTGCGTGATAATACCCAGCAACAGCTTGACAATTGAAAACGAAAGCATCAAAAGGATGATCGTGGTATTTACCACAAGTGGTTTGGGATGGAAAAGCCGTACAACCGAATCTTTAAAGAAACTTAAACCTATCAAGATAAGAAGCAGAGAAATAATAAGCCCGCCGACATCCTCTATTCTGCCGTGACCAAAGGGATGCTCTGTATCCGCAGGTTTCCTGCTTAAGCGTAAGCTTACCACTACCACACCGGTCGCAAGTATATCCCGTAAGCTATCCACCGCATCGGTAATGATAGAGATGCTGTTAGAGAAAAAACCGATAAAAAACTGAACAGCGGCAAGAAGAAAATTAACACCGATACTCAGCCAGCTTACCTGCAACGATAATGAGTGATGCTTATCAGTCACTATTCAGCTCCTTATTTTAAAACGGGCGCTTTAACGCGCGGGTTTCTTAAAAGGATAAAAATGACAAGTAGCCCCAGACTGCAGAAAAAAGGAAAAATGTCGCCGGTGCGAGTATAAAAACTTTTTTTGTTCATGCATGGTACTTTACACTGCAAAATCCCCGTAGATAGAACCTGTTTGCCCAGAGAGTCTTTCAAAACGGTGATTTCTCCCCGGCCGGAGACCCAACCGCTGATGCCTGTGTTGGCGGCCCGCACAATAGGGATTCTATTTTCGATGGCGCGAAATGTCATAATCCCGAAATGCTGAGATGCTTCCGGCTCACCGCGGAACCAACCGTCATTGGTAATATTGACCAGGAAATCATTTTCACCGCGAAGCTGCGCAACGAACAAAGGGGAAACATCCTCAAAACAAATAAGCACTCCAAAGCGCGTATCTGCGTGCGAAAAAACGGTAGCGGTCTTGCCCCTGCTCATGTCACCTACCGCATTGAGCGCGCTGATCGAGCCTAAGTACCTGCGTAAAGGGATGTATTCGCCGAAGGGAACCAGTTTTATCTTACGATAGCTATCAAGGAGCGCGCCGTCTTTACCAAGCAACAATGCTGTATTATAAAACGTATCATCAACTTGTGCAACTACTCCAATAAGCGTATCCCTGCCGCTTGCTCTTACGAAACTAACCAAATCTTCATAATTGCCCTCGTCTACCACATACGGCCAGGCTGCCTCCGGATATATCAATAAACTTCCCAAGCTTGTTCTTTTGCTTAAATCTTTAAGTTTACCGACGCTTATGCGTCTCAATTGCTCATCCCAGCGGTAAACTTCTGCGGTATTAGGTTGTATCAACGCGATATCGACTGTCTTTTTTGGTTGGCCCGCGCGCAGGCAAAAAAACGAATACGCAAAAGAAAGCGCAAATACCGCACATACGAAAATTATTTTTCTTGGGGATAGCGCTCTTTTGCTCAACCGCTCGTACAGTAAAACATTTACCATGACAATAAGGAAAGAAATAAATTTTACTCCGAATATATCGACGGTCTGAATCAAATAAAGATTACGGTATTGAGAATACCCGAGGTTCCCCCAGCCGAACCCGCACCAGACATTTTCCTTAAAAAATTCCGTGATGACCCATACTGCAGGCACCGTCAGAATGCTAAAAGGCTTATCAAGAAAATAATTCGCTAATAAAAAAAATAACACCACATAGAGCGCTAAATAGCAAAGAAGCGCAATTAATCCTGCAACGGTCACGTGAGCAACCCAAAAGCAAGTCGCGCCGTAAAAGGCCAAACCGAATACAAAGCTCACCAGCATTCCCCGTTTGTAATCCGCGTAACGTAAAGCCCACAGATAGGGAATAAGCGCCGCCCAGGCAATAAATGAAAAAAGCGCAACATTAAAGCTTAATGCAGCGATAAGACCGCTGGCGATACCGGCGCACAAAAGACTACCGAGTGTTTTGCCGCCATTGTAACGATCCGATACTGTTGTTTTATTGCCCACAGCACTTTTTGTATTTTTTGCCGCTTCCGCAGGGGCAGGGCTCGTTACGGCCTACCTTTTCTACCTGTTGAGAAGCCGGCGGAGGGGTGTTCGGCGATTTAGCGTCCTCTTTTTTTTCTAAAGGCGAGTATTGCGAGTGAATAAAATTCTTCGGGGTTTCGGAAAAAACAGTGATTGTCTCTTCCGGCAAGGCCATTTTTGCTTTAAAAATCAGATCAACAATGCCTTCCTTGATGGAGGCAATCATCTCGTTAAAAGCGTTGTATGACTCCTTCTGATATTCCACTAATGGCTCACTGTGCGCATATCCGCGTAAGTGAATGCCTTCCTTTAAGGAATCCATGATAAGCAGGTGTTCTTTCCAGCGGCTATCAACGATAGAGAGCGCTACCGCCTTCTCCATCTCGCGCATTACTGCGGCCCCTACCGTCTGCTCGCGTGCTTCGTAAGCATCTGCTACCTTTTGTTTCACTATTTCAACAGCTTCTTCCGCACCCGCGTCATTGACACTTGCGGGAGCGATTTCTAAATCGAATTTAAGTTTCACCCAATGCAGGAGCCCCAGTGTATTTTTCTCTTCCTGAAAGTATACCGGGACGTTTCTGGCGATAACTTCATCGATCATTTCCAGGATCTCCTCTTTGATACTTGGGTTTGCCAGGATATCCTGCCGCTGACCATAAATCACTTCCCGTTGTTTGTTCATTACGTTATCGTATTCAAGGAGCTGTTTTCTGATTTCGAAGTTATGCGCCTCTACCCTTTTCTGCGCGATCTCTAAGGAGCTGTTGATAAGCGGGTGTTCTATGGGCTGATCCTCGGGAAAGCCGAATTTTTCCATGATAAAGAAAATCCGGTCAGAGCCGAAAAGCCTCATCAAGTCATCTTCGAGAGAAACATAAAATCGCGAAGAACCGGGATCTCCCTGGCGGCCCGAACGGCCCCGCAGCTGGTTATCGATACGGCGCGCTTCGTGACGTTGCGTTCCGATGATATGCAACCCTCCCAATTCCACTACCTGCGTGTGCTCCTGGTGAAATTTATCCTTATATTGCTCATAGAATTTGCCGTACTGTTCTGCGTAAAGGGGGTCCTGCGGGTCGATGTTGTTACGTTTCAATAAATCCTTGATAAAGTAATCCAGATTGCCGCCCAAAATAATATCGGTTCCTCTTCCGGCCATGTTGGTAGCGATAGTTATCTGACCAAGTCTGCCTGCCTGCGCGACGATATGGGCTTCGCGTTCATGATATTTGGCATTAAGTACGTTATGGGGAGTGCCTTTTTTCTCAAGGAGGAACGAGAGAGTTTCGGAATCCTCTATCGACGTCGTGCCCACGAGTACGGGCTTTTTTATTTTATACATTTCTACGATTTCTTCTATCACGGCGGCGAATTTTGCTTTTTTCGTTTTATAGATCCTATCCTGATTATTTTCCCGGATGAGAGACCTGTTGGTAGGGATTGCCACCACATCTAAATTATAAATATGCCTGAATTCATTGGCCTCGGTGTAGGCAGTACCGGTCATGCCTGCAAGTTTCATATACATGCGAAAATAATTCTGCAGGGTGATGGTGGCTAACGTCTGGGTTTCCTCCTGAATGCGTAAATTTTCCTTTGCCTCGATTGCCTGATGCAGGCCATCCGACCAGCGCCGTCCCGGCATAAGCCTGCCCGTAAATTCATCGACAATCACTACCTTGCCGTCTTTAACGATATATTCCTTGTCAACGCGGAACAGGTGGTGAGCGCGAAGTCCTTGCGTAAGATAATGCATCCAGGGGTTGGAAAGTTTATCGGGCAGCTCTTCAAGGCTTTCGACATTTAAGATTTTCTCGCATTTCTTTTCTCCCTTGTTGGTCAAATAGGCGTTATGGGTCTTCTCTTCTACGATTGCTTCAAAATTCTGTTCCAATTCATCGGGAGACATGTTGGTTTCGCTGCCGTCGAGATTCTTTATGGTGACCGTACCATCCTTGTTATCAAAGCTCTGAATGACATTCTTTGTTTTAAGCTGCCGTATTGCTCTGTCGGCATTGTAATACTTTTCGATGGAGACTTCCGCAGGACCGGAGATGATAAGCGGGGTCCGCGCTTCATCAACCAAGATAGAATCGACTTCATCCACGATGGCATAAAAATGATCCCGTTGCGCTTTCCCCTCTAAAGTAGTTACCATGTTGTCCCGCAAATAATCAAAGCCGAATTCGTTGTTGGTGCCATAGGTGATATCGCACGCATATGCAGCTTTTCGCGCTTCTCTTTCTATATCCTGTTGTATGACGCCTACGGAAAAACCTAAAAATTGATAGATGGGCCCCATCCATTCCATATCGCGACGCGCCAGGTAATCGTTGACCGTGACAATGTGCACGCCGCGGCCCGCCAGGGCGTTTAAAGACGCCGGCAAGGTGGCGACCAGCGTTTTACCTTCACCCGTAACCATTTCTGAGATCTTATTGCGATGCAGCACAATGCCGCCTAAAATCTGGACATCAAAATGCCTCATCTTCAATGTCCGCCGGGATGCTTCACGTACCATGGCGAAATAATACGGCAGGATCTCATCGAAAACGGCAGCGATAACGTCCCTATATTCCTTTTCTTCTACTCCGGAAGTTTTCTCTTTGATTGTTCTTTTAAACTCCTCGCTTTTTTCTTTAAAAAAACTATCGGGTTTGTTCTTAAGTTCTTCCTCAAAGGAATTTACCTGACTGACCAGGGGCGCCAGAGAAACGACTTCTTTTAAAGAAGGCGTAGGGAGCTCTTTATTCAAAAGTATTGCTACCTTCGGCTTTAAGCTGTTAATTTTTCTCTGACCATTGCTAAGAAAAATATTCTTAAACATGCATCTCCTTATTCAAGCGTATATCCGTTATCGAGATTTCTTACGCGTTACGGCTTCCCTTTCGCCAACCCGATATTTCAGATACGCGTAGATAAATTCCTCGAGTTTCCCATCAAGAACGCCCCAGGCATCATGCGATTCGAAATCCGTCCGATGGTCTTTAACCAGAAGATACGGGTATAAAACGTAAGAACGTATCTGCGAACCCCATTCGATTTTCTGCTTGATGCCCGATATTTCCTTCAGCTCTTGTTTGCGCGTTTGCTCTTTTAACTCGTAAAGTTTTATCTTTAGGGCCCTGAGCGCCGCCAGCCTGTTTTGATGCTGGGAGCGCTCATTCTGCGAACCGACGATGATCCCTGTGGGAAGATGGGTCATGCGCACTGCCGAATCGGTTTTATTAACGTGCTGGCCGCCTGCGCCCGAGGCGCGAAAGGTGTCAATTTTTAAATCTTCAGGTTTTATTTCAATATCAACGTCCTCTATTTCAGGACTTACATCCACGGAGGCAAAGGAAGTGTGCCAGCGCTTATTGGCATCGAAAGGAGAAATACGCACCAGACGGTGCACTCCTCTTTCTGACTTAAGGAGCCCATACGCACGCTTTCCTTCCACAAAGAATGTTATATTTTTTAAACCTGCTTCTTCGCCGCGCACCTCTACTAATACCCTGATAGCAAATTTCTTATCCTCTGCCCAGCGAAAATACATACGATAGAGCATGTTTGCCCAATCGCAGGCTTCTGTCCCGCCGGCGCCGGAGTTTATTTCAACCAGGGCGTTGGCGTCATCGAATTTATCGCAGAAAAGCACCTTCAATTTCAACTGCTCGAACGGTCGCGCAATCTCGTTGAGTTCACGACGCATCTCAGCCTCATATGCCGCGTCCTCAAAAGTCAAAAGCTCTTTAAGCTCGTCCAGTTTTCCTTTAAGCGCATCCCACTCTTCAACATCGCCTTTAAGATCTTTAAGCTCCTCGATAACTTTAGAGGAATTTTTCTGGTCCTGCCAAAAATCCTGTTGGGCCATTTTCGATTGCAATTCTCTTACCCGCGTTCTCTTATCGTCCAACTTTAAGAGCTCGCCAAGCGTTGCCAGTTCTTGTACATGATTTTCAATCTGTTTTCGTATTTCTTCCATACTGTCCTATCACCATCCGGGAAACTGTATCATACCGCACTTAAAAATTCATAAGGGGTGTTTTTATAAAAGGTTGGCTTACGTGCCTATAATACAGGCACATTAAAGGCAAGCGGTCACAGTAACCCTTTGTTGCGTAATTCCATTTCCAACTCTTCTTTCTTATCGGCGTATTCCAGGGCGATTTGAGGAGTAACCTTGCCTCCACCGACAAGCTCAAGCAGGCATTGATGGAAACTTTTCATCCCATACACGTCGCCGGTAGAAACATATTTAGGGATTTCCCAGGTCTTATTTTCCCGTATCAGGCGCGATACCGAGGGGCTTAGGACCATAACTTCATACGCGGGTATCAACCCTTGTACGTCAACGCGGGGAAGCAGACGCTGGGAAACGACTCCTTTTAAAAGAAAAGATAACTGATTAAGAATAAGTGCATGCTGGTGCGGCGGGAAAAAATTTATGATTCGCTCGATGGTAGAGGCTGCATTGACGGTATGCAGAGTAGAAAGGACCAATACCCCCATCTCCGCGGCAGTAATAGCCGCGTAACAAGTCTCGGCATCGCGAATGTTGCCTATATAGATAACGTCGGGTGAATGCATGGTGAACTGTTTTAATGCGTCTTTATAGCTGGCAACGTCGGCGCCCAATTCCCGCTGGTTAACGATTGACTTTTTATCCTCGAAGGTAAATTCGATGGGTTCTTCGATGGTTATAATGTGACGTTTGTAATTCTGGTTGATATACTCGACCATGCTGGCAATGGTGGTAGATTTTCCGCTGCCCGTAATACCCGTTAAAAGTATCATTCCTCTTTTTTCGGTACAGAATTTTTCGAGCACCGCCCCGGGAAGGTTCAACTGATCAAAAGGCGGAATGCGTAAGTCGATCTTTCTGATGACGATGGCAGGAGTGTTCCTTTGAAAAAATATACCCACGCGGAATCGCCAGGTGTCTCTATACCACAAGGTAAATTCACTGGTCTTTTTTTCTTTTAATTCTGTCATGCTGCGATTACGCATCATCTCCTGGACGATAGCATCAACATTGTCTGCGGTCAATTTTGTATCATGCACGATCTCGACCTGCGTAGCGATACGGCCGCGCAATAAGCTGTTGGTGCGGATAAAGACATCCGACATATTTTTCTCGATCATCAATTCCAGAATATCTTTTAAAGTCATATATTTTTCTCCAATTAATAGATGCGGATACACGCGGATATCGACGCGGATCTACGCCATCCGCGTTGTTCCGCGTTTAGTTCCCTGCCTTGCCGGCAGGCAGGCGCCGCGTTCCGCTTCTAAGTTATTCTATCACATCCCGCATTTTTTTCTCTAATTTTATTAAATCTTTTTTTAAGGCCTCGCCGAGAGCATATCCGCCGGTTTTTCGTGAGGATTTCACGACCCGGTGGCAGGGAATAAATATGGTAAAAGGGTTTTTATGCAGTGCGTTGGCCACTGCCCGCCAGGCATGCGGCCGGCCGACTTTTTGCGCTACCCACTTGTAGCTGCGCACCTCTCCCAAGGGTATTTTCAACACTGTCCGTAAGACTTTTTTTTCAAATTCGGTCATAATGCCTCCAGTTTCAAGCTCATAAGTTTTTAAAATACTCGCGAGCTTATCAGCTTAAGAACTTACAAGCTATCGTATAAACTTCTTATCCCTTAATACCAAATGATATTTACGCGCGAAGCGATGTGCTTCATCCCGCAGGCGCTGGATAAGCCAAAGCGCCGGGTTATTTTTGGGAATACGAAGCGCTTCTTCCCGATCTGGAAACCAAATCTCTTCATCGCGTTTGGCAATACCGACAAGCGGCACATCGATAGCAAGCCGGCTAAGCACTTCTTGCGCCCGCTGGACATGCCCCAAGCCTCCATCGATAATAACTAAATCCGGCAAGGGTCTATTCTCCTCCTTTAAGCGCCGGTAACGACGCCGTACCACTTCGGCGATGCAAGCATAATCATCTATCCCCGATACTTCTTTTATCCGGTACCTGCGGTAAGAATCTTTGTCAGCTATGCCGTTATGAAAAACAACTACCGAACCGGTTGCTTCGTTGCCGGCCAAAGACGATATGTCTATCGCCTCTATGTAAAGCGGTATAGTCGGTAGCTTTAGGGTGTCTTTTAAAACGAGCAGCTCATGAGTGGGTCCCTTACCCTGATAGAGGCTGCGGACAGTCGATATTTTATCGCGTAAGCCAGCTGCTTCTTCAAACCTGTGCTCGGCTGACAACTTTTCCATTTTTTCGGAGAGTGTCCGGATAAGCTCTTCCCGCTCACCTTTAAGTATCCGTATGATACCCTTTATATTCTCACGGTACTGGGGTGCAGAAATTTTCCCGGCAAACGGCGCAGGACACAATTTAAGGTGACAATAGAGACATTGACGCTTAACTTTACCCTTGCAAGAACAATAAGAAAATATCCTACGCACAAGTTTAAGCGTGGAACGTAAAACTCCTGTTTTTGGATAAGGCCCTAAAAGCGTACTCTTGGTATCTTTTTTCGGCCGGCTGATAAATACGCGCGGGAACTCCTCGGCGGTTATTTCCACATACGGATAACTCTTATCGTCTCGCAGGGCAATATTATATTTCGGCTTTTTCTCTTTTATGAGAGCGGCTTCCAAAATGAGCGCCTGTTCTTCGCTGTTGCATTCAACGTATTCGATGTCGGCAATATTTTCCACAAGAGCGCCGGTCTTTATAGAAACACCGGATAAAAAATAGCTACTCACCCGTTTACGCAAAGAAGTGGCTTTACCCACGTAGAGCGTTTCTCCGCTCCTGGATTTCATTATGTAAACGCCGTAGCCATCAGGTAATTGTTTTACTTTTTCTTTAAGATCCATTGTTTGACGTAGAGAAGCTGTTTGAACTTAAGCAAGAGACCTAAACCCGCAAAGAGACCGGCACAAGAAAAGGCAATAATAGCCGCGGAAAGATACTTATTCAAATGTAAATTGAGCCACAGAAATCTGGCGAGCAGTCCCAGCAAAAGGCTCACTAAAATAATCCTTATCAGCTGCTGTTTTGTATCCTCCCATTCGATTGCGCCTATTCTTCTGATGAGTGCGCGGTATAAAAGGAAAAAATTTAAAACTGCCGCACAGGAAGTACCCAAGGCAAGTCCTCCGGCTTTTAAAGGAAACATCAGTATGGCGCTTAAAATGCCGTTGGCAATAAGCGCTACCGTCGCGGTTTTTGCCGGCGTTTTTGTGTCTTTCAACGAATAAAAGGTCGTCACCAGAAGCTTTATCGCGCAGGTAAAGAATAATCCGAGCGAGTAAAAAAAGAAGACGGACGAAGTAATGCTTAAGGAAATATCGGTGAACTCTCCGTGCTTAAAAACCACATCAATAATGGCATCGGGAATAAAAATAAAAATAGAGGCGATAGGCACAATAAAAAAAATGACATTTTGAAAAGAAAAAACCAGTAAGCGCTTAAAGTCCTCATCTCTGCCTTCTTTGTGGTACGTAGAAAAATCAACGATGACCACCGGCGCGATTGCCAAGACAATCAAGGCAAAGGGAAATTGTATAAGCCGGTTCGCGTAATAGATACTGGCGAGCGCCCCCGCACCCGTTATGCGAGTTAAGGAAGCAAAGATAGTATCCAGAAAAACATTTAAGTGATAGATAATGCTTGACCAGATGCGGGGAAGGAAAAGCTTAAGCATTCTTAATATCGTGCTGTCGGTAAATGCCTCCTTGAAACTTTTAAATATATGCCTAAGCCTGTACAGCAATCCGAGCTTAAAACCCTCTCTTCGCAGCGCTGCTAAGGGAAATAATAATTCCAACACGCCTGCCACCACAACGCAAATAACCAAGATATAGGTTTTTAACGAATTGCCGAATAAAATAATGCCCGGGATAAAGGTAATATTCAAAAAGATGGGATTGAAAGCAGGAACGACGAATTTTTTAAGCGCATAGAGCATCGAGACAATGATACTGGAAAGCCCGATGAGCAAAAGATAGAAGAAGGTAATCTTCGTAAATGAAACCGCGAGATTGAATTTATAGACGTTGGAAGCGTACCCGGGGGCAAACGCAAGCACAAGATATTTGCTGAATACTACCCCTAATAATGTAAACGAGGTAAGGAGAATAAAAAAAACAAACAAAAGATGATTGCCGGTACTGAAAATTTTCTCTCTGTCGTTATGATATTCCGAAAGAACCGGTGTAGCCACAGAATCGGTAAAACCCTCGGCAAAGATGCTGCGGAAAATATTGGGCAGGCGAAATGCCACAAGAAACGCTTCCAGGATCGGCGAGGTAGTACCGAAAAAATTGGCGATAAGGATATCGCGAATAAAGCCTAAGAAACGGGAAACAAGCGTTCCCGTACTTATGATTGAAGTATTTTTAATGACTTTTTTGAACATTTTATTGTCCAGCTACAAGCTACAGGATTCATGATTCAGGCTGTGGGATTCAGGAATAATTTCATGTATCTTATGTCTTGCGTCTTGCAGCCTGCAGCATATAATAAACTCTTGACATATCTACCTTATTCCTATAAAATCCTACTCTGTTGCGGTTATTGTAAATGCAAATTCATCATTAATTATCTGCGGTAATCTGCGCGATAAAAAAGGAGAAAACATGCCACAAAGAAGAGCAGCAAAAAAAGATTTACGTAAAAATGCCACAAGGCACGAGTCGAATCTCGCGTTAAAAGGACAAATTGCTTCTGCGATCAAAAAATTCAAGAAAACAGTTGAAAATAAAGACGCAAGCGATAAAGCGCAGGCTTTAAAGGATGTATATAAAATCTTAGATAAAGCCGCTTCGAAAAAACTGATTCACTCCAAAAAGGCTTCAAGGAAGAAAAGCCGCTTAGCAAAGTTGCTTAATACTACTCTTTCCAAATCGAAAGCGTAAACGCATTTTACATACTATCTTGATTTCAGAGATTATGAGATGATCCAAGGATTATAAAAACCTCTGGAATCTGTCTCTAATCGCTGTGATCGTAGTTTACATGAGTTTTTAGTGTAAGCTTTAGGGGCCGAGTAATTTAACCAGTGCGATTTCAAGGGCCGTTTTGGGCGCAAGTCCGCCCTCCTTCATCGCCCTGTCAGCTTCCCAGAGTAATCCAAGGCATTTCTCTTTCTGAAGAGCATTCCTCGTATAAGAGCATTCCGAGACAAGCCAGCCAAGTACCTGCACCCCCAAGAGTTCGTCCCTTACTCTTCCCGTAAAGAGTTTATCTAAAACGCACAACGAACCTGATAAATCATTCTTGCGTACACTGGTCTTTAAGGCTTCGAAGGAGGGTTCAACCGGCGTATCCGAAGCAGTTTTATAGATGGTAGCGTTTTTGAGAGTAAAATAGAGGAATTTATCCGCCGGGACCCTCTTATCTTCCTTCCATTGCAGATAATCTTTCTCCACTTCCAGAATAATATAATTCAACGAAAGTATCTTTTCAAAATTATCGAGCAAAAATTCTTTCACCTCATCCGGCAGGCTGGCAGCTTCTCTGATAAGCAAAATTTTATTTTTTTCAAAAGAAACGGTGAGCGTTTTTTCTTTAAAATCAGCGATATTTATTTCTTTTGCGTATAACGAAAGGCTGGCCAGGGACGAAGAAAGGTTGTTATGCAGTATTTTCGTCTTTATGATATCGATTGCGCGCTGGCGTTCCGTAAATTTTAGGCCAACGACAAGAAAAAGCCGGTCCTGGAATCTTACCATTCTTCTATAACCGCTTCTACGATTCTTCGAGCAGCGTCATCAATTAATTCCGCTTGAGCGACTGATTCGCTTTTACGATGGCTTCCGGCAAGAAAATAGTTCGACTCGCCGGAGACCTCATGCTCCTTGATGATTTCCCCCTTTGAATTATACAGCTTCATATACACGATAAGACGTAACCTCTCTTCTTTCACGTCATCGCTGTCAGTAAAGCGTACCGCTTCCTTCAGATATTGAGTGATGGCACACTCGAGTTTTAAAGCATCGGTCTCGCTGCTTACTACCTTAAGATGTCCTTCTATATTAAATTTATTTACGAGCGCGCTGGTGAACCGCTTCTCGATCAATACGGGAGAACTCTGATAGCTCGCATAATTTCTGTTTTCGGAAGTAATGCTTATCTTATTGGTTACAGGGACTATCATTATAGTGCTACGGTCGTACATAAAACCTTTTGTGGTATACCCGCAGCCGTATACGCTCAACAGGCAGAGAGCGATAAAAAATACACGCTTCATTGCTTCACCTCATTGGTTTCGTTTCCATCGGTCACATTCAAAAGACCGCTCTCTTCTGTCGCCGGCTCTTTGGATGTATCCGCGCTTATCATAGGGTCCTGCGGCGTTACCGCTGAAGCCCCGGGAGATTGCGTTTGCTCTGCCGCCATCGGAGTCTGAACATTTTCATTTACCTGAGGCATCACCGGCTCCAAAGAGATCTCGGAAGGAACCACAGGCACAGCCTCTTTGGTCTGCTCGACCAGAGGTTGCGCTTGTTTCTCTTTTTGCGCAAGCGCTTCTTCTGCTGCGCGCAATGTTTCTTCCCGCTTTCTTTTCTTCTGCTCTTTTAGCTCCTGTTTTCTCTTAAGGGCTTTCTCGCGTGCCTCTTTCTTCTTGTCTATCTTTTTCTGCCGTAGTTCTTTTTTACGGTCTGCGATATTTTTTTGTTTTTCAAGCTTCTCCATTATACGTTTTTCTTTTTCCAAATACCGCTCATCCTGAAGGTCCCGTCGCTCTTCTTTCTTTGCGGCAACCTGCTCATGCAGCTTTCTCCTGAGCAACTCCTTTTTGCTGATTTTTCCTTCAGTCAATTCCGTCAGTTCCTTTATCTTCTCCAATGAAGAAAGATAATAATTGCTGTCGGCGTATTTGGCAGTAACCACTTTATAATAAATAAGCGCGCTGTCATATTTTTCCTGATTCTCATAAAACTGGGCCACGTTGAAATTCTTCCTTGCCTCTTTGTTGCGTAATTCTTTCAATTGGATTTCCGCCTGGGTAGATATTTGTGCGTCGGGATGTTTTTTGATAAACTCGTCAAGCCGGGAAGAAGCCTCCTGGAGCGTCGTTGAATCGTAGCCTACGCCGGGAGATGCTTTTGAGGTAGCGATTGCCAATTGATATTTTGAAGGCGTCGCCCACTCGGTATCCGGATAATTGTCGATAACTTTCTGGAATGCCTCCCGCGCTTCATCGTAGCGGCCAAGCTTCATGAGCAATAAACCCAGCTTGTATTGCGCCTGGGTGGCATATGGAGAGTATGGCACCTTCTCGACGATTTTTTTAAAAATCTCTATAGAAGGATGCTCTACGAAATCATATACCGAAACACCCAGCCACTGTTTCGGTTCCCGGTTCAGGAAATATTCTCCGATTTTGTATTCTCTCTCGACTGCCTCATTGATCCGCTTGCTATTGGGGTAAATATCGATTACTTTCTGATACTCCTGGAATGCCTGGTATGGTTGGCTCATTTCTTCCAAGCACCTGCCCAGATAGTATTGCGCCTCGGCGGCTTCCTGGGAATCAGGGTAATGGATAATCAGTTTTTTGAACGCATCACGTGCTTCTTTATACCTTTTTTCGTCGAAATTTTTTTCTCCCTCTTTGAATTGCAAAAACGGCGTTGCCAGAGGTGAATATTTGGGATTTTTCCACTTCTGAGTTTTTGGCGACCACACCCAGAAAGAATAGGCATTTACCGACCATACACATACGATGCAAAAGACGAGAATTTTTTTTATCATGACAATTTTCTTGTGGCTCCTTTTTTGACGGAAAGGTCAAGGTATCTTAATATAGACAGAGGGGAATGAACCTTTTCGGGTTCTTATTGGACTAACGTCTGGACCCCTTCATGATCCCGCCTTCGCTCAATACAATAAAAATTTCAGGAAAAAATTTTTATTGACTACGGCGGGATAACCGTCAGCATTCTTAAAGCTGTGCTTGTCTATGCTGGCGGTTAAACAGTAAAAACTATACCAAAATCAGCCCTTTTTGTCAAACCATTAAATAGGCACCGGTTAAAGGCGGGAACAATGAACAGACGGCAGGAAATTTAAGATGTATCTTATGTTTTTCCTCGCGCGTACAATGTCTTTTTCCCTTTAAAAATGATAATACCTGCGGCAAAAATCACATAGTAAAAACATACCATCGGCATCGTAAAGGTAAATGAGACGAAGGAAAAACGTAGAGAACCAAAAAATTGCGTCAATCCATCAAATAGGTAGATGAGAAACGAAAGAACTGCACCCGTCGATTGCGCAAAAAACCGCAAAGGAGAGACGATAAGCAGAAGGAAATTCACCATCAGGATAAGGGTAAAAAAAGGAATCAAAACGACATTATACAGGATACTGAGAAGGTATATTCTTCCAAAGTAATATGAAACCAACGGAAGGATCAGTAATGAAACGTAGAAAGAAGACAACGCAGTGTACATAACGTAATTAATGAGCCAGTTTTTTGTGCCTCTTACGGGAAGAAACGTAAATCCTGCGATGAGAGCGAATACCGAAAGAAACGATAATTGAAAACCAACATCGAAAAAAGAAACAGGATTAAGCAACAGACATAGCAGCCCGGCAAGTCCCAGAGAATTAAGCGGATTGACTTTGCGCTTTAAAAAGAATCCTGCAGCAAAAACAGCATACATGATCACGGCACGTACCGTAGGCAAATTGGCTCCGGTAATCACGGTATAGATGGAAACAAAGATAAGCGATAGGATAATGCGTACCCTGAACTTTATATAAAAGATCTTCAAAATAAAAAATAGCACCAGCGCGGTAAGCGCGATGTTCGAGCCGCTGATAGCAAGCAAATGCGCAATGCCTGCATCGGTAAAGATCCTGCCACCCTCGCGGAACAATTCCCTGCGACCCAAAAAAACCGAGGCAAGGAAATTATACCCCTCCTCGCTTAGATTTTCTTTAAAAACTTTCAAAATATAACGTACTATTTTTTTGTTACCCTTATCTAAAACACTGGAAGGAATTTGCGTAATGGGTGCCTGCTGTTTTACCCACAGATAATAAAAACCTCTTTCTTGATAAAAACGTCTGCGTAAAGTCCCTGTTACTTCATAGGTATTTAAATACTCCATGGATCTTGTGTAGTCGATGACCTTAATCGCGGTGCCTACGGGTAGGCCGCATACCCGCTTTAACTGAGCAGAAAATGTTTTCCGCAGGCCTGCCCCTTGCGGCAGGGATAAAACTTTTAATGTACAGGGATTTTCTTTATCTAAAAAATTTTCTATTCTTTTGATTGACGCAGGAGCCTGGGCCTGCGCTCCTAACGTGATGAACAACACGAGTACAAAAATGTCGGAAAGAAAAAAATTATTCTTCTTATAGAAAAAATAAACTGCACCTCCGGCCAGCAACGATAAGAAAATAAAAAGCGCAAAATTAGGAAAAACATTCCCGATGATGATGCCGCAGGCAAACGCAATAAAGAGCCAGAAATTAAGGACGGCTCCGGAGAAGATTGTTTTAAGCATTTTATTTAGCTGTCAGCTTTCAGTCTTCAGCTTTCAGCTTTTAAATATTTTTTGCTGATAGCTGAGAGCTTATAAGGAAACATACTCCTTCATCTGCCCAAGCTTCTTTGCTCCAATGCCTTTGACTTTCTTTAAATCTTCGAGGGTTTGAAAATCGCCGTTTTGAACGCGATAGGCAATAATGCGCTGTGCAAAGGCCGGGCCTATGCCGGGGATTGTTTCAAGCTCTTCCTGCGAAGCTTTGTTAATATTAACAATAGTATCTGCGGAGTACGATGTGGACGAAGTAAGGGTGGCGGTAGAACTTTTTATGTTTACCTGAAAGTACCGTATAATCGCGCCACAGAAGATCATACCTGCGACGATAAGCAGAACCTTGCGTTCACGGCTGGTTAATGAAAACATACTTTTAAATAACTATGTTTATCATGCGTTTTTCTACGTAGATGATCTTTTTGGGCGGGGTGTTCCCGATGAAGCTTTTTACTTTGTCAGACGCCAGGGCCTTCTCTTGTATTTCTTCTTTACTCCAGTTGACGTTAATGGTCAATTTATCGCGGACCTTACCGTTGACTGAGATAGCGATCTCCACTGTGTCGGTCTTTATATATTCTTCGTTAAACCTTGGCCACTGTCTTTTTAAAACAGAGCCGTGGTTGCCCAACGCGCTGTTGACCTCTTCGCTGATATGCGGGGTAAACGGGGATAAAAGCAGGAATATCGTATCAACCGCTTCTTTAAAAATGTCTTTGCGTAACGTTCCTTCATTTAAACATTTATAGGTCTGGTTAACCAGCTCCATAATCCGGGAAATGGCGGTATTAAATTGAAAATCGCCTTCAAGATCCAAGGTAACTTCTTTTATGGTGGAATGGATCTTGCGCTTGAGATCTTTTTCATAACTGTTCAGCTGCGCTTCTGTTTTATCTTCGCGGTATTCTTTAAGCATATCGACCAAGCGCAGCGCTCTCTGGATGAAACGGCTGCTGCCTGCAAGGCCCTCGTCCTGCCACTCCGCGTCTTTTTCCGGCGGGCCCATGAATAAAATATAAAGGCGCATGACGTCAGCGCCGTATTTATCGATGATGTAATCAGGGGCAACGGTATTGCCTTTTGACTTAGACATTTTGTTGCCGTTCTTAACGATCATGCCCTGGGTAAAGAGAGCCTTAAAAGGCTCTTTAAACGATATACACTTTAAATCGTAAAGCACTTTGGTGATAAAACGTGAATACAAAAGATGCAAAATCGCATGTTCCACTCCTCCGATGTACTGGTCTACCGGAAGCCACTTGTTAACAAGGCTGCTGTCAAAAGGCTTTAACGTTTCTTTAGGAGAAATGTAGCGCAAGAAATACCAGCTTGAATCTACGAATGTATCCATGGTGTCGGTTTCCCGTTGCGCGGGACCGGCGCATTTTGGACAGGTCGTATTAATGAACTCACTGCTCTCTTTTAAAGGAGATTGCCCGGTAGGTTTAAAGGCGACGTTCTCGGGTAATAAGACCGGCAGATCCTTTTCCGGCACAGGCAGCTCGCCGCAATTTTTGCAATATACAATCGGTATGGGAGCGCCCCAGTAGCGCTGCCTTGAGATGAGCCAATCGCGAAGCCTGAAATGCACGCAACGTCGACCTATTTTTTTCTCCTGCATCCAGTCGGCAATTTTTTCCATAGCCTGGCGGTTGTTAAGACCGTTAAATTGGCTGGAGTTTACCATGACTCCGTC
>JAQUOR010000009.1:0-16629 GCA_028717025.1 Candidatus Omnitrophota bacterium
CAAAACCCTTTTGCGATAGTCAACGGTGCATCGGTGAAAATAGGCGATAGCGTAAAAGGGGTGCGTGTCACCGGCATTACCGATTCTCTGGTCACCTTTGAATATAATTCTGAAACTTTCTCTAAGCGAGTAGGGGAGAAATGTGCCCGGGAAACGATTGCTCCTAAAAAGGAACTTAAAACGACTCCCGCGGTGCCATCAGAAATGCTCACGCCGCAAAAGATTCCGCCGAAAGTTTTTTCTCGTCGGACAGGGACGCTTCATCGCTCTGCTGCAAATACCCGCCAAATCGAATCATTGATGCGCGCGTTTTCATCGGCAATACTTATTTTGGTTTTGATAGCCTATGTGTATTCGGCTATCGTAGTCCAGAAGATCGCTCATAAAACAAACACGGAAAACGGCTGGCTTGCCTGGATACCCATTGCGAACCTTTTTTTACTTTGCTCTATCGCCGGTAAATCGTTTCTTTGGATTCTCATTGTCTTTGTCCCCTTTGTGGGTGTCATCATTTTTACCATTGTTATCTGGGGCGGCATTGCGCAGGCCTGCGGCAAACCCGGGTGGCTGGGAATTTTAATGCTTCTGCCGGTTGTCAGCCTTATTGTGGTTACGTACCTTGCGTTTTCAAAAATAAAACTTGTGAACACTGAAGAAAAAGAGTCACCGGTAGACCCTTTGCAACACATTGCACATCCTGAAAGAAACCCCATGGAGCCGCGTCCATGATCTCACTATTGTTTTTTGGCCCGCAAGGCTGCGCACAATAAAGGGATCCCAAATTATGCTTGTAATAATGCACAGGTTTACAGTATAATAAAACCCACGTGTGTATTAAAGGAGGTGCCATGAAGAAAGCGAAAGTTTTATTAACGATAGGGTTCTGTTTGTTTGCTATCGCGATCGGAATGGGGTTTTATTTGCATAAACTCGCGTTAGAACAAGTGCTTTACATGGAACGGCAGCAACAAGGGACCCTGGACAGGGTTGTTACCTTTGATAAGAAATTAAGCGACTACCAGAACGTTTTAGATAATTTCGATTCGCAGTTTAAGAAATACGCAGAGACCTTACAGAATCTCGAAACTGCTTTAGGGCCTTCTGAGACAGGAAGAAAAGATCTTGTAGTCGTTATCGATACCATGAAAAAGGACATTGAGGACCTAAAAACCGGCTATACATCGACGATATCGCAATTGCAGGGCAGGGTAAGCGAGCTTGAGGGTAAACTTGCAGCGCAAAAAACGGCAGCTGACACAAAGGTTCAGCTTGGTGAGGTCGCAATAGAAAAGAAAAAATAAGCGCTTTAAGGTTTACGCGTAAATTCAACGGTTCAGACACCAAGGATTTCTTAGGAAAATTATCATGGACAGTGATCCGAAAATATTAGAAGGAGAAGCATACTCTTTTCTCTATCAGGAAAAATTCGACGAAGCATTCCGGCTCTTTAAGAAAGCTGCGGATATTTACAAGGGTCAGCACAATCACAAACAGGCGGCCCTTTGTTTTGCTTCTGCGGCAAGTTGTTGGAGCATAAAATCAGGCGAAAAAACATTTTATAATTCGGCGGTCGCATATCAGGGCGCTGCCGAAGAAGCGCAGGCTTCAAAAGATTTCGAATACGCATCGCTTTTATACAAGTATGCCGCGATTAACTATGAACGCGACGGCGAATTCTTCGATTTCTCCGAGTGCTTTTACCTCTCCAAAGAATGCTACCGTAAATTTCTCTATTACCTTCTGGTAAATCCTAAACGTATCAGTCCAATCGTTAAAAGTGCCGAAAAGAAAGGCGTAAAAGGCCTTGCGCGCCATGTCTATCTCTGGCTTTCCTTAACGTTTTCGTATTTTGTCTGGGGATATGGAGAACGGCCGCTGCGTACGCTGTTCACCGGTTTGTTCGTGATCATTGTTTCGACGATACTCTACAATTTATGTTTTCTTGCCAAAAACACGGGGGTGTTCTCTCCGAATTTTCTGGAAGCACTCTATTTTAGTGTAGTCACATTTACAACGGTCGGCTATGGCGACATCACTCCCGTAGGATTAAGCCGGGTTGTAGTTATGTTCGAAGCGTTTTCCGCAATTTTTATCGTACCCTTATTTATGGTAGGGCTCTCAAGAAAATATCTGCGCGTTTAACGCTTTGCACGCTACCTAAGAAACTTTAAATATATGTCGCTACGAAAACGAGACACATGGGGTTCGCGGTTTGCCATAATCATGGCGGTTGCCGGTTCTGCTATCGGCCTTGGGAATTTTTTGCGCTTTCCCGCAAAAGTTACCACTAACGGCGGCGGCGCCTTCATGATTCCTTATTTTATTTCTCTCTTTCTGCTCGGAATACCGCTTATGTGGATCGAGTGGACCCTGGGGCGTTTCGGCGGAGGATTCGAACATGGGACTGCGCCGGGTATTTTTCATAGTCTACGCAGAAAAAACCGTTTTATAAAATATTTCGGCGTTATCGGCATATTCGGTCCGCTGGTTATTTTTATTTATTACACGTATATCGAATCCTGGACACTCGCGTACAGCATTTTCGCGCTTATGGGCAAATACGCTTCTCTGGCTGACCAGGCTTCGATGCAAAGTTTTTTGCATGGTTTCCAGGGGCTTGAGCGTAATCAGTTTTTTAACGGTCTTGGGTGGGCATATTTATTTTTTGTGCTTACGTTTAGCGTAAACATCTGGGTCATTTATCACGGGATACGGGGCGGCATCGAGAAACTTTGCAAGTGGGCAATGCCTGTTTTGTTTATTTTCGGGCTGGTACTTTTGCTGCGGGTCATAACCCTGGGCGCTCCTGACCCTGCAAAGCCTTCCTGGAACATCAATAATGGATTCGGATTTTTGTGGAACCCCGATTTACGGGCGCTTCTGTCGGCAAAGGTATGGATCGAAGCTGCCGGACAGATGTTTTTCACCTTAAGCGTAGGCATCGGAGTTATCCTGACGTACGCCAGCTACTTATCGAAAGGTGACGACGTGGTCCTCTCGGGTTTAAGCGCCGCTTCTACCAACGAGGTTGCAGAAGTAATATTAGGGGGCAGTATCGTTATTCCCGCGGCATTTGTCTTTTTTGGGCCGGCTGACATACAAGCAATTGCGCATTCGGGTGTTTTTAACTTAAGTTTTGTCACTATGCCGCTGGTCCTTAATAAACTCCCCCTTGCGACGTTGCTGGGTTTTGCCTGGTTTTTCCTGCTTTTTTTAGCCGGTATAACTTCTTCGGTATCTTTGGCGCAGCCGGCTATTGCGTTTCTGGAAGATGAATTTAACATTACCAGAAAGAGAGCAGTGACGATTTTTGCATTTATATCGTTTTTGCTGTGTCAGGCGTCGATTTTCTTTTTAAAGAACGGTGTCGTGGACGAGCTTGATTTCTGGGGAGGGACCTTCTTTATCGTTCTTTTTGCGACCATTGAAACGATATTATTTGCCTGGGTATTCGGGATGGAGAATGCCTGGGATGAGATACACCGCGGTGCGGATTTAAAGATCCCTGCTGCCTATAAATTTATAATTAAGTACATTACGCCGTTATTTTTATTACTCATCCTGTGTGCCTGGTTCTGGCAGGAATGGCTTCCCATAATATTGATGAAAAATGTTTCCGCAGCCGATAAACCCTTTATTCTGGGCACACGGCTTGGTCTCTTTTTAATCATGCTCTTATTAGGAATATTGGTCAAACTTGCCTGGAAGCGCAAGAAAAGAAAAGCGGTGCAAACAATATGACGATTGCAGGTTTAGTATTTCTATTGGTATCGTGGGGTATTATTCTGGTGCTTACCGCGTTCTGTTTTATTAGAGTATTTTCAAAGAAAGAAATCCGCTAAAATCTACGGGTAACGTTCCGTAGTGTTATTGTCGGCCTTTGAATACAGAGTACGCCCGCACCTTTTGCCCGCAGGTTTTAAGCCGCGGCAAAAAATCTTTGCAATACGCGATGAGACGAAAAATAGTTATTATTCTGGGAGTATTTTTTATTCTATTTTTTACCGTAATTATCCCTGCCTATTCGACCCTGTCTACGCTCCAGAAAAAGAATAAAATGTATCTCAATCTAAAGAAGCTCGTGCGCAGAGAGTTGCGCACCAGCGTAGGCGGTAATGCGGCGTTCATCATTCAGGATCTTGCATCCCCAAGTTTGAAATTATCCTGCAGGGAACACGAACGTTTCCCGGCAGCGAGCTTGATAAAACTTCCCATACTCGCAACTGCATTTAGGGCGGTTGCAGAAAAACGGATTTCACTTGAAGAAGTCGTTACTGTCAGCAGAAAGGATATTACCGGAGGCTCAGGCATTCTTAAAGGTAAGATTTTGCCGGTAAAGCTTACGTTCCAAGACCTATTGAGAATCATGATTGCCAATAGCGACAATACGGCGACTAACAAAGTCATTAATATTCTGGGCATTGACTATATAAACAAAACGTTTCGTAAGCTTGGTTTGCGTGACAGTAGCTTACGCAGAAAAATGATGGATTTTTCGGGAAGACGACGGGGTGTCGAGAATTACACTTCTGCCTCAGATATTGTGTTCCTTCTAAAACAAATCTATAAAAATGAACTGGTGGATGCCGGTGCTTCAGGGCTTGCGCTTTCCTTTTTAAAGCAGCAGAAGGTAAACGACAGGATCCCCCTGTATCTTCCCGATGAAGTCGATGTTGCCCATAAAACAGGCCTGGAGCGCGGCGTAGTACATGACGCCGGCATTGTTTATGCCCCAAAAGGGGATTATATAGTTTGTGTGCTGACGAAGAAAGTCAAGAACTACAAAACGGCAAAGAAATTCATTGCGAAACTGTCGTTATTAACTTATAATTTGTATCAATAACGGTAAGGGCAAGAGTAAAGACCAATAAGGTAAATTAAGGACTTATACCATGACTTTTAACCTTGTTTTGCAGATTATTGCCGGGTTTATCGTATTTGGGATATTCATCACTGCCGGTTTTATTTTCAAGAAAGCCGGTTTTCGATTGTTCTCAAAATATCGTGAAAAAAATAAATGGCAGATCGCCGATGCATTACTTTATTCTTCGATAAACCATGCTGTTCTCTGGTTTATCCTTGCCGGCATATACTTTTCATCGCTTTTGATGCTCTCCGCTGCTCCAAACATCCTTCTTCCGATTAACCGTATTTTATCGGTCGCCTTTGTACTTTCCCTTACGATTATTGCTTCGAGAATTGTCACACTTTTTGTCAAATCGCAGGCAGATAAGCTGGGGACCACCGTAGCGCTGAGCACGCTTACCCAAAGGATTTTCCGTTTCACGATTTTTTCGATAGGCTTCCTTACCATCCTGGCGAGTCTGGGAATATCGATTACGCCGATCTTAACTACCTTGGGGATCGGAGGATTTGCGGTTGCACTTGCGCTTCAGGATACTCTTTCAAACATCTTTGCGGGATTTTATATCATTCTGGCGCGGCAGATCAGAATCGGTGATTTTATTAAACTTGAGGGGGCTGAGGAAGGGTACGTTCTGGACATAACCTGGCGCCTGACAAAGATCAAGACGCTTTCCGATAACGTGGTGCTCATACCGAACTCCAAACTTTCACAGGCAATCATAACGAACTATTGTTTTCCCGACAAAAAAACGATAGTGACCCTTGACGTGGGCGTCCATTATTCAAGCGACCTTGCACAGGTAGAAAAGATTATGACCGAAACGGCTGCTGAGGTAATGCATACGGTAAAGGGCGGAATTCCTGGATTTACGCCTTTAACGCAGTTTAAAGCATTCGGTAACTGGAGCGTCAATTGTACGGTATCCATGGCAGCAGAAGAATGGGCCGCAGCAGGCATCATTAAACACGAGTTCATTAAGCGTCTGCATGCAAAATTCCGCGAACACCGTATCGTTATGCCCTTTCCGGTTACTGCGTTAAATCTTTCGCAGGAAGGTGCCGATAAATTTTTCACAAAATAACCGCAGCAAGCCGGCAGTAAGAAAAATATATGTTTTTACTGAAAAATTTTATCATTGCATTCGGGTATATTCTTGATATTGGCTGCAATATCTTATGGTGGACTATCGTTATTAATTCGCTGATAAGCTGGGTTAATCCCGACCCCTACAATCCCATTGTTACTTTTTTGCGCAGGATCACTGAACCGATTTTGACACCGATTCGAAAAATACTTCCTTTCCCACTGAAAATGCCCGTTGATTTCTCGCCCTTAGTGGCAATTTTACTCATCATGTTCTTACAAAGATTCATCGGCATGACGTTATTGCACATTGTATATAAGTTGAGCTAGCACGTATCTTAGGTTATAATACCCAACAAAGGGGACGTATATGAAAGAGATAGTAGAACATATTCTGCAGGAAGAAACCGAAGCGCGAAATAAGCTTGAAGCCGCCAGGCTCAAGGCTGCGACGATCGTTGCGCAGGCGCAAAAGGAAGCGCAGACGTTTATGGAAGAAAAAATTTCCGACGTGCAGTGTCGCGTCGCAAAAGATATGGAATCCTTCCAGGAAAAATACGTACGCGAAAAAGATAAAATCCTTACGACCACTAAGGAAGAAATCGGCCTTTTGCATCAAAAACACGCACATAAGAGCCGCGAAATTGCGCAGACAATATTTCGGACGCTTATCACGACAAAGTAGCGCTACGGACTTTTTTTACGGTTGTTACTCCCTTCGGTTTGGAAAAGATATCCGGTTGATTATGCAAGAACTCGCCAAATATTCCTTCGCAAATGCTAAGATCAGAGCGATGCTTTCACGCCTGTTGAGTGCCGAAACGTTCTCCAATCTGATGGATTCCCGGGATGTATATGAAGCCATAGAGCGTTTGAAAGCAACACCGTACGAATCAATCGTCAAAACCTTTGAGCAAAATCATGATTTACAAGCAATAGAAAAAATACTTTATGAGAATGATTTAAAAATCTATCGTAAAGTCTATAACGCGCTTTCCGGAAAAAAAGAACAGGAATTCGTGCAGCTGCTTATGAGCCGTTATGAGTTGGAGGAGCTCAAAGTAGTATTGCGGGTGTGGCACAATAAAGTAGCCGTTGACATAGATGAGTACCTGCTCAGTGAAAGAATAACGTTTCCCATCGAGTATAAAAAGATCATTTCTTCGCGTACCATCGAAGAAATCATCCTGCTGCTTGACGACACCCCCTATAAAAAACCTCTTCTTGGAGCCCGGGCACAATTCAAGGAAAAAAATTCGTCTTTCTATCTGGAGGCGGCGCTCGACGTGGATTACTACACCCGCATACATAGCGTTATTGAAAGGTTTTCCTCGCTCGATAGAAAGATCGCTTCAAAAATTATGGGCATAGAAATCGATATCGAGAACATTAACTGGCTCATCCGCTTGCGTAAATACTATTCTCTGGGTATTGCCGAGTTGCTTACCTGGGTAATTCCCGGGGGATCCCGGATAGACAAAGACACGGTGAGGAGTTTTTATACCACCGACGGCTTGACGAAAGTAGTAGAGAGCGTCTCTCTCGGCCCTTACGCCAAGCTTAAGGACCTTATCACTCAGGATGCTTCTTTGATAGAGAATTTTTTGTATGAAATTCTTTTGCGGGAAGTCAAACGTACCCTGGCGGGTTTCCCTTTTACTATCGGCACAGTGTTGGGATATCTTATTCTAAAACACAGGGAAACGCGTAACGTAATATCGTTGTTGTATGCGAAAAGCTGCGGTTTTACAAAAGAATCTTTATTGCCATTATTACGCATGAGGTAGTGCATATATGTTTACGACATCTTCAATGGAACTTATAAGCGTGGTCGTGCTTAAGGAGAAGCTGGAGGCGCTTGTTTCGCGTCTGGTGGCGTTAGGCATCTTTCACCCTGTCGATATACGTCATATCGAAGCGGAACTGCAGGCATTGTCTCCTTTGCACATCGAAAAAGAATACGCAGACCTTGAGGAACTGGAAGTGAAGTTACGGGACGTAAGCCATGCATTTTCTTTTTCGCTTGCTCCGGTACGTACCGTTGCGCTTTCTTCCTACGCAAAGATCAAAGAGACGCTTTTGGAAGTGGATGCTGCCGTAGCCCCGCTGCTTGCACAAAGCGATGAGCTTAAAGAACAGCTTAAAACAAAAGAAGCAATACTTTCGCAGGTAAAAGAATATTTGCCTCTACCGATAAAAGGGAAAGGTTACTTTACTTTTCTGGATGTTTCTCTGGGTGAAATCGAAGAAAAAAATATTACCGTATTACAGCGTAGTCTCGTCGATATCCCTCATGTCATATATCCGGTTAAGCGTGCCGGACCGGTGACGGTTATTCTTGTTATTGGTTTGCGCAGGGACCGGGCGCTCATCGAGCGAGTACTAAAAGATCTTGCCTGGCGCAAGGTCGAATATCCTTCGGATTCGCAGGATATTTCAAAAAAGGTAGAAGAAAAAATCAACGCAGAAATAGTCGAGCTTAAGAAAAATGTTGTTTCCTGTCATCAGGCCCTACAAGACATAGGAACACACTACAATGAACAGCTTTCGCAAGTGAACTCTTTTATTCTTCTTAAAAAGTCTCTTCTGGAGGCAAAAAAATATTCCTGCTCTACGGAGCGGACTGTCGTGCTTTCAGGCTGGGTGCCGAGAGAGGAACGCCGGCGCGCAATGAATGAAATCAGGAAAATCGATCCGTTAAGTTGTGTCGAAGGGAAAAAACCGGAAGAGCTGCCTATCCCAAAAGACGAAATACCGGTAAAACTGGTGCACCAGGCGTACTTAAAGCCTTTTGAATTACTTATTAATTCTTACGGTATACCGCGGTACGGGTCAATTGACCCGACTCTTTTTGTGGCAATAAGTTTTCTTATAATGTTCGGGGCCATGTTCGGCGATCTTGGCCAGGGACTGGTGTTGGCATTGGCGGCGGTTCTGCTCCATAGAAGCAAAAAGGAAACGGTACGGCAGGCAGCGACATTGCTGTTGTATTGCGGCACAAGCTCCAGCGTTTTCGGATTGTTGTACGGCAGTGTTTTTGGTTTCGAGGACCTTATCAAGGCCTTCTGGATAAAACCCATGCATAACATCACGGAAGTTTTTAAGCTCAGCATTTTCTTTGGTGTAGGCATCATAAGCACAGGGATACTGATCAATATCGTTAATGCATTCAGGGATAAGGATTACATGAAAGCGATATTCGATAAAGCCGGCTTGATTACCGGGGTCATGTATTGGATCGCTTTAGGCCTGGTAAGCAAAATGTTTGTCTCGCAGGGCCGCATTCATTCAACGTATCTTATCATTATCTGTATTTGCCTTCTTGTGTTGTTCTTAAAACCTTTGGTCGAGATAGTTTTCAGGACAAAAAAAGAGAAAGAAAGTCTTTTTGTTTCTTTCATGGAAAGTACAGTCGATATCCTTGAGGTAATCATGGGGTATCTGGCCAATACGGTTTCCTTCATCCGCGTTGCAGCGTTTTCGCTTGCGCATGCGGGACTTTTTTTTGCCATATTCGAGCTTTCCAAGATTTTGAAAAACGTAGGAGGCGGAAGTGTTTCGGTCACAGTGATTATACTGGGGAACATTTTTATCATTCTGCTGGAAGGACTGGTTGTATGCATACAATCGCTGCGGCTTAATTATTATGAATTTTTCTCCAAATTTTTTATGGCCGGCAAGCAATCGTATAAGCCATTGACAATGCGCGATCACTGATATACAATCCATTTTTTACGCGTGCAATGTGCAAATCGCCGCGAAGAGAGGATTGATCCAGGTCAAAAACAGGTTGGCTGTACGTTAATTACTACGTAATCGTGAGTATAAGGAGGTGCGCAATGAGGTCAGGAAGTCGGTGGTTAAATATTTTTTCACTGTTTATTTTTTTCGCGTTTTTCTTTTCTTGCAGTATTGCACATGCCGCAGGCGCTGAAGGAATTGCGCCCTCGGTCACGCAATGGGCATTTCTCTCAGCTGCCATTGCGACAGGATTAAGTGCGGTAGCGGCCGGTATTGCGGTAGCGTATGTGGGCGCTGCGGCAGTAGGGGCGATGAGTGAAAAACCGGAGATCGCCGGCCGGGCCCTTATCTATGTCGGTCTTGCCGAAGGAATCGCTATTTATGGTTTGATTATCGCGATTATGATCCTGGGTAAAGTCTAAAACACGAATAACTACGGATATACGACGACTGTCTACGAATAGAAAAACGCGAACAAATTCATGGTAATTTGTTCCAAATTCATGCCGGCAGGTAGGCGTGGAAATTCGTGTTACAATCAGCGTAACTAAAATGACATTTTTCTGTATCGCCGACAAAGACAGCAGCGTAGGGTTTAAACTTTCCGGTATCGAGACCAGAGAAGTATCTACCCGCAGCGATGCGCTTGAAGCATTGCGGGTAGCGCTGGCCACCGAGAACATAGGGGTAATACTGATCACTGAAAAAATCACTACTTTCATAAACGAAGAAATCGAAGAACTTACGTATCAGCGGCAGCTGCCGTTGATCCTTAAAATTCCGTCTCGCGGGCTGGCGTCGAAGTCCACGGGTATGGGCGAATTTTTAAAGAAGGCGATCGGCATAAGCGTGTAGTCGATACCCGCACGGATGCCGTTCGCAAATTTTTAAGCACAATGCAAAAAAAAGAGAACAGTCATATCCAGGAAGAAAACGCCGAGGTCATCTGCCGTAAAATCAAAGACGACGTCGAGCGGGAGGTCAATGAAATCATCGCTGCGGCCCGCAAAGAAGCTGACGTGATACGGATTGCTGCAGAAAACGAGGTTACGAAGAAAAAAGATGATTTATTGAAGAATTTTCATAAGGAATCACAGGCATTGAAAGAGAAGATCTTTTCGACCGTTGCAATAGAGAAAAAAAGGATCATTCTGGATGAAAAAAACAAGTTTATCGAAGAGGTATTTGCTCAAATCAAGGAGGAAGCGCACGCCTTTCGCATGCGGTCCGAATATATACGCTTTTTAACTGCCGCAATACTTGATGGCGCGCTTACCGTTGATGCGGAAAACATCGACGTTCTGTATTCTTCGCTCGACGATAAAATTATAACCGAAGATTTCAAGAGAGATATTGAAGCACAATGCCGCACTCAGCTCAATAGAGCCGTAACGCTGCAAGTACATAAAAGCGATTTTACCGATATCGGAGTAATTGTCCAATCGCACGATGGTCATTGCATGTGCGATAACCGTTTTCTTGCGCGTTTCGCTCTGCGTCGTGAAGAATTCTATATGTCGTTATTGCGGGAGGTATTTTAAATGCTTTCTGTTGCCGGAAAGGTCTATAGGGTCAGCGGGCCAGTGGTAGAAGCCGAGGAAGTTGCGAACCTGCGCATGCTGGACATGGTAGAAGTTGGTGAGGAACACCTGGTGGGCGAAGTCGTACATCTTAAAGCGGACCGAGCATATATCCAGGTGTATGAAGATACGACCTCACTTAAAGCCGGGGACCTGGTCTATACCGAAGGAGACCCGTTATATGTCGAGCTTGGACCGGGGCTTTTAGGCAATTTCTATGACGGTATCCAGCGGCCCCTTGAAGCCATAAAAGAGAAAGAAGGTTTTTTCATCCGCCGCGGGGTGCATATTCCCGCACTCGATAGAAGCAGAAAATGGCATTATAAACCCCTGAAGGACGTAAATGCATCCGTACGGGGAGGCGAGGTCATCGCGCAAGTACCCGAGACGGCGCTGATTACCCACAGGATCATGCTTGCTCCGGGCCTCGAGGGCAGGATAACCTGGATGGCGGCCGAAGGCGACTATACCTTGGATCAAAAAATCGCCGTAGTCGAAAATGGCGATAAAAAATACGATGTTTTCATGTATCAACGCTGGCCGGTGCGAAAATCGCGGCCCACGCAGGACAGGTTTCCCGTTAATGAGCCCTTAATCACGGGGCAGCGGGTCATCGATACACTTTTTCCTGTAGGAAAGGGCGGATGCGTAGCGGTGCCGGGAGGATTTGGCACCGGTAAAACCGTCATCCAACATCAGCTCGCTAAATGGTCTGATGCGCAGATCGTGGTCTATATCGGCTGCGGTGAACGGGGCAACGAAATGACCGACATCCTGTTGAATTTTCCAAAGCTCATTGACCCGCGTACCAAACGACCGCTCATGGAACGCACCATATTCATCGCTAATACTTCGAATATGCCCGTTGCCGCGCGAGAAGCAAGCATTTATACCGGTATTACTCTGGCCGAATATTACCGTGACATGGGGTATCATGTGGCCCTCATGGCGGATTCAACAAGCCGTTGGGCCGAAGCGTTACGGGAATTATCGGGAAGACTCGAGGAGATGCCTCTTGAAGAGGGTTTTCCGGCATATCTTTCTTCGCGACTGGCTGAATTCTATGAACGCGCAGGAAATTTCAAAACCTTAAACGGGGAACCCGGTTCAATCACCGTCGTTGCTTCCGTTTCTCCCCCGGGCGGCGATTTTTCCGAGCCCGTAACATCACACACGAAGCGTTTCATCCGCTGTTTCTGGGCATTAGAGAGGGACCTGGCAAATGCCCGGCATTACCCCTCAATCAGCTGGATCGACAGTTATTCCGAATATCTCGATGACATCAAGACCTGGTGGCATACGCATATAGATAAGCATTGGCTTGCGGACCGCTACCGGATCATGGAGCTTTTGCAGAAAGAACAACGGCTCTTGCAGGTAATTAAGCTTGTCGGTCCGGACGTTTTGCCGCAGAGGCAGCGCTTAGTCATCGAAATCTGCAGTGTGTTTAAAAATACATTCTTACAGCAAAGCGCCTTTGATGAGATCGATACGTTTTCATCGGCCCGCAAGCAATACTTAATGCTTAAAAATATACTTATTTTTTACGATAAAGCCGATGAGCTTATCAAGAAAGGCATAAATATTTCTGAGATAAAAAGCACTACGGCTTATCAGGACATTATTCGCATGCGGCTGCGGTATTCCGAGAGCAATCTTGATGAGCTTGAAAAACTTTCGTTTTCAATCAACGAATCGCTGGGAGGGTTGGAATTATAAATGCAGAATTATAAAGCGCGGGAATATGTAGGCTTGGATGAAGTCGTGGGGCCTATTTTTTTCATCCGCAACATTCATAACGTCGGCTACAATGAACTCGTTGAAATTATCGATGAAAAGGGTAAGTCACGCTTGGGAATAACCTTGGAAGTCGGGAAGGGATACGCGGTAGTCGAAATCCTGGAAGGGACCAGCGGTATATCGCTTCGCAATTCCAGGATACGGTTCAAAGAACAACCCCTTACACTGGGAGTTTCTGAGGATATTCTCGGAAGGGTTTTTGACGGTAAAGGAAACCCGCTCGATGGCATGTCCAAGCCCCTCTACGATGAAATGTTCGACGTCAACGGTCTTGCTATTAACCCTACGGCCCGGGATTATCCCAAAAACATCATCGAGACGGGAATCTCGGCGATTGACGTAATGAATACCCTGGTGCGCGGCCAGAAACTGCCGATTTTTTCCGGCAGCGGTCTCCCGCACGATCTCATTGCAACACAGGTCGCCTGTCAGGCGCGCGTTCAAGGCGAAGGTTTTTGCGTGGTCTTTGCGGCAATGGGGGTAAAATACGATACCGTTCGTTTTTTTATTAAAACGTTTGAGGATTCCGGGGTATTGGAACGAGTGGCGATGTTTTTAAGCCTTGCCGACAGCCCTTCCATAGAGAGGACAATGACTCCGCGCTTAGCGCTTACCGCCGCAGAATATTTTGCTTTTACAAAGAACATGCACGTTTTGGTGATTATGACGGATATGTCAAATTATTGCGAAGCGCTGCGGGAAGTTTCAACAATACGCGGAGAAATACCTGCGCGTAAAGGGTATCCCGGATATCTCTACAGCGACTTGGCAAGTCTTTATGAACGCGCAGGCATGATTAAAGGCATCAAGGGCTCGATAACCCAACTGCCTATTTTAACTATGCCCAACGATGACATAACGCATCCGATCCCTGATTTAACAGGGTATATTACCGAAGGACAGATCGTGCTTGAGCGGGAAATGTACTCACGGGGGATCTATCCTCCCATTGCGGGTTTGCCTTCTCTGTCACGTCTGATGAAAGACAATATCGGCCAGGGGTTTACCAGAGATGACCATCCCGCGCTTGCCTCACAGCTTTTTTCCTGCTACGCGCGCGTAAAAGACATTAGGGCCCTGGCTTCAATTATCGGCGAAGAAGAGCTTTCTCCCCTTGATCTTTTATATCTTAAATTCGGCGAGGAGTTTGAAAGAAAATTTTTAAGCCAGGGGTATCACGAGCGCAGAACGCTTGAGGAAGGGCTTGATCTGGGCTGGGAAGTTATTTCGATTCTGCCGAAAGACGAGCTTGTACGCATTAAGGATGAATTTATCGCCGCACATTACAAGAAGCGGTAATTTTCAGCGCACAAAAAAGAACATCCCATGAATATAAATATCGCCGCTACTAAAACGAATCTTTTAAAAGTAAAAAAGTCTTTAGCGCTGACGCAGGAAGGATACGAGCTTCTTGATGAGAAACGCAGGATCTTAATAACAGAGTTAACCTCGATAGTGCACGTCGTTGAACGGCTCCAACGCGATACAGACAACGCCTTACGGGAAGCATATGCCGTGATGGACAAAGCGCTTGTGGTAATGGGCAGGAATCGTCTTGAGGAACTGAGTTTTGCCGTGAACATCGAATACGGTCTTTCCATAGCGCATCGCCGGGTCATGGGGGTAAGCATCCCCATTATTGATCTGAAGATTTTAGAAAAGCCGCCGTATTACAGTTCTCTGGGAGTAAGCTTTCATGTCGAAGCAGCAATCGCAAAGTTTAAAGAAGTTCTCATACTTCTGGCGCAATTGGCAGAAAAGAAATTGGCATTGTTACGTCTTGCGAAAGAGGTGCAGAAAACGATACGAAAGGTAAACGCTCTGGAAAAGATCTATCTGCCGTATTATCGCGACGCAGTCAAATTCGTGAGTGACCGTCTGGACGAGGAATCCCGCGAGGCTTTTTCGATGCTCAAGCTCATTAAAGCGAGACTCCATGATTAAAGGAAGAACGCGTAAGGGAGGAATATGGCAATAAATAATATTGTCGTTGCTGCCGGGGGCTCGGCTGGTTCCCTGATTACCTCAAAATACGCTATTTGCATGGCTAAGCTTTTACAGGCAAAATTGACCGCGATATATGTGGTCAATGAGAAAGCTCTGCGCGATTTATTGCATGCGAGGATCTTCGTGGAAGTGGAAGCGCAGGAATACGAACGGGATTTACGTGAACAAGGCAAGTTATTTCTTGAACGGCTCAAAAAAGCAGCAGAAAGTAAGGGTGTACAATGCGAAGGCTTGCTGCTTAACGGCACTATCCACGAAACGGTAATCACCGTCACAAACAAAATAGGGGCGGAGTTGTTGATTATGGGTGAGTTAAAAGAAATTGTTTCGCGGACCGATACTTTCTATGACGAAGGAGAAAGGATCTTTCGCGAATCGCCGTGTCCGGTAATCGTAGTAAAAAATCCGGCAATGGTAGAAAAATTATACAAGGAGTTGTAATATGAAAATATCAGATTATCTCAAAAAAGATTTTTGCATCATGGAATTAAAGGCCTCAACAAAACAGGAAGCAATCAAGGAAATCTCCGCTTCGCTGTATAAATCGGGAAAAGTGAAGGACCTGGATAAATTTGTCCAGGATATCCTTGAAAGGGAAAGTTTGGGTTCTACCGGCATAGGACACAAAATCGCAATACCTCATTCCCGTACCGATGCCGTAGAAAGTTTTATCATCGGGTTTGGCCGCGCCACGCAAGGAATCGAATTCAACGCTCTTGACGGGGATAAAGTCAATCTCATTTTCCTTATGGGAGCCAACCCCGGAGAACTCAATCTGTATTTGCGTCTCTTAGCGGAGCTTTCCCGGTTTCTGATGGAGAATTCTTTCAGGAAAGCACTTCTTGAGGCAACAAGTATCGATGAGATTATTAACACTTTTAAAAAATTTGAAGGACAATAGGTAGGTCTATGGCGCAAGTGAAAGAAGAAATTCTGGCAATGGTAATGGCGGGAGGCCGGGGAGAACGACTCTACCCCTTGACACTGGAACGTACCAAGCCCTCGGTGCCTTTTGGTGGCAAATACCGTATTATTGATTTCGCCTTAAGTAACCTGATTAATTCGGGTATTTACTCGATCTATGTTCTCGTGCAATACAAATCGCAGTCATTGATAGAGCATATACGTACGACATGGATACGAGAAGGTGTATTACCCAGGCATTTTATTACGCTTGTTCCCCCTCAGATGCGCGGCACCAAAGAATGGTATCGCGGTACTGCGGATTCCATTTATCAAAATATTAATTTAATCTATGACTTTAAGCCGCGGTTTGTTGCAATTTTTGGCGGTGACCACATTTACCGCATGAACATAAAGGATATGGTCGATTATCATCTGCGCAAAAAAGCAAAACTTACCGTTGCGGTCATCCCGGTAGCGGCAAAAGAAGCGTATCAATTCGGCGTTGTTGACGTCGACAGTTCTTTCAAGATAAAAAAATTCAGAGAAAAACCGTCGCTTGACCATTCTAAAACGGTATACGCCTCGATGGGAAACTATATCTTTGATACCGATTTTTTAATGGAGACCTTAAACGAAGATGCACAG
>JAQUOR010000009.1:16639-19056 GCA_028717025.1 Candidatus Omnitrophota bacterium
ATTTCGGTAAAGATATCATACCTGCGCTGGTGCGTAAAAAAGCGAATGTCATTGCGTATGACTTTTCTCATAACAGGATGCCGTCTTTAAAAAAATACGAGGCGAAGTATTACTGGAAAGACGTCGGGACTATTTCGAGTTATTGGGAATCGAACATGGATCTGTTGGGTAAAGAGCCGAAGCTTGACCTGGATAACCAGGACTGGCCCGTCTATGCTTCTAACTTAAATTGCCCTCCGGCATACACCATAGGCTCCCGGATCGATAATTCGCTTATTTCAGAAGGAGCAAAAATACAAAACTCGACGATACGGAATTCAATCTTAGGCAGGGGTGTGACCATAGAGGAAGGATGCGTTATCGAAGATTCTATCATACTGGATTTTTGCCGCATCGAGAAAAACTCTTCATTAAAAGGGGTCATTGTCGACCGGTTTAACACTATCCCTGAGAAGTCGAAAATCGGTTACAATAAAGAAAGTGACAGCCGGAATTACTATCTCGATTCTTCAGGTATTGTCGTAGTTAAGCGAGGTTCGAGAAAAGCGTTCTACTTTTAGTCGCTCCATAATTTTTTACACCGCAAAACCGCAAAGAAGTCGCAAAAAACGCGAAGGAAGATAGAAAAAATTTAAAAGTGACTAATCTATATGGATGTATTTGACGCAATCAAAAAACGACGCAGCATCCGGCAATATCTTAAAAAAGAAGTTGAAGAAGAAAAGCTCTTAAAGATCCTTGAGGCTGCGCGCCAGGCGCCTTCAGCAAGCAACAGACAGGAATGGCGCTTTGTCATCGTAAAGGAACCGGCGACGCGCGCCCGGCTTGCAATTGCTGCCAAGGGGCAAAAGTTTGTCGAAGAAGCTCCTGTGCTCATCGCTGTCTGCGCGCAAACCGATAACCACACAATGACCTGCGGTCAGCTTTGTTACCCAATCGATTGCGCTATTGCCATCGACCACATGACATTAGCCGCCAGGGCTCTGGATCTTGGGACATGCTGGATAGGCGCCTTCCATGAAGATCAGGTTAAAAAGATCTTAAATATCCCTTCCGAAATACGGGTCGTCGAGTTGCTCACCTTAGGTTACCCCAAAGAATTACCCGCCTCCACCAAAGACCGCCTGCCGCTTGATGCAATCGTTTCGCGTGAGAGGTGGCAAAACCTCTGATTCGAAAGTATATCGCACCGTGCCCCCCGAAAGATCTGCGCTCTGTAAACGTTTACAGAAACGGCGCCATGCCCGATACCACTTCCCCTGTAAATATGGTATATTTAATCTGTGCATAGAAACAGATAATAAAGTAGTCCTGAATAAACCGAAAACCATATGGAAATTTTATTACTCGTCGTAATAGTGGGGGCAATAGGGTTGGTTGCGTACTCGTTCCATGGCTCATCGCAGCCTCTTTTCGATAAACATCCGAAGGATGATGATGCGCATACACAGGATGTCATTACCGGCTTGCGTTCCCGCGCCGATTCCCTAAAAGTGGATGTCGGTGCGTTAACGCGAGAGCTGGCTGAGGTAAAAGAGAAACTCGCTGCCGTCACGCAGGAATTTGAAGCGCAAAAAAAGGCGCACGAAGAAACGGAAAAACAACTGGAGAAACAGAAGAAATGGGCGGAATTCGAAGTAAAAGAAGAAGAAAAAATCAAACAGCAGAACGTAGAGCTTAAAGAACAAGTTGTCGCAAAAGACAAAATAGCAGAAACAGAGTTCTCTAAGAACGTCAAGATAACAAGGGAACTGCAGGATCTTAACATTTCGGTAACGCAACTAACTAATGAAAATAAAGTCAAAAACGATGAAATCAGAGTTTTAAAGGAAAAAGTAAAAGAATACACCGCGCAGCTAAAGGAGCATACCAAAACCATCAATGAACTGCGTTCGAAAATCGAACATAGCGCGTGGGTAGCAAAAGATGAATACGACGGCTTAAAAGTAGAATATGATTTTCTTAATAATCAGATTGACCAGCGTAACGCTCAGATCCTGGCAAAGGACGAAGAAATCAATGCGTTAAGGGTGCAGCTCGAACAATTACACGCGCAGATCGCAAGCGCCCAGTCCGCAACAACGCCTGTCCCGGCAGCTCCCGCGGCGCCGCAGGCAGAAGAACCGGCGGTACCAACTGGAGAAAAGCAAACAGATACCCCGGAGACAATACAAACCGTTTCTTCTGAAAAAAGCCAACCGGCGCCAGAAGCACCTGCCCCTTTGGCTAAAGCACCGGAAGAAACACCGGCATCGGCAATCCCAAAAGAGGAAGCCTCGGCACAATCTCCGGCAGACAACCTCCAGGCAGATGCTCAAACGGTTGTTCCTGAAGAAGAAAAAAGTCCGCCTGAGGACAATAAAACCACGTCAGAGCTTACAACCGCGTCGAGCAGCAAAACTTCTCAAGGGCCTGCC
>JAQUOR010000010.1 GCA_028717025.1 Candidatus Omnitrophota bacterium
CGGTCAAGAGCAGGCGTCACAGATGCACATCAACGACATGAAAATACTAATTATAAATTGCGGCAGTTCTTCAATCAAATATAAGCTGTACGAATTTCCGAAAAGAAACCTTATCACAAAAGGACTTATCGAAAAAATCGGCGAAAAGAACTCACCCATCCAGGATCATAGCCAGGGAGTCAATGCGTTGCTTTCAAGTCTCATCAAAGTAAACGCCATATCGAATTTGGAAGAAATTTCGGCTGTCGGTCACCGGGTGGTTCATGGTGGAGAAACGTTCCACGAACCGAGCATTATCGACGATAAAATAATAAAAAAAATTACCGAGTGCTCGAAACTTGCGCCTTTGCATAACCCCGCAAACCTGGCGGGGATACTGGGATGTAAGAAAATTATGCCCGGCGTCACCCAAATCGCGGTTTTCGACACGGCATTTCACCAAACGATCCCTCACTACGCACATCTCTACGCAATCCCTCTTACGTATTATAAAAAATACAGCATACGTAAATATGGTTTTCACGGCACCTCTCATCAATTCGTCGCTCACGAAGCAAGCAGGATTTTAAAAAAACCGGCAGAAAAATTGAAGCTGATTACCTGTCATTTGGGAAACGGGTGCAGCATCACTGCTATCGATAAAGGGAAATCAATCGATACCTCAATGGGTTTTACCCCCTTAGAAGGGCTCATGATGGGAACACGCTGCGGCGATATCGATGTGGCGGCAGTATTTAACATCATGGAAAACGAAAAATTGGGGCTTTCCGCCATGGATGATATTTTAAATAAAAAAAGCGGCCTTTTAGGGGTATCCGGCATCAGCAACGATATACGCGCAATAAAACAGGAAGCAAAGAAAGGCAACAAAGATGCCCGGTTAGCGCTTGAAATGTTTATGTATCGTATAAAAAAATATATTGGCGCGTATCAGTTCATTCTTGGCGGTGCCGATGCGGTATGTATTACCGCCGGAATCGGCGAAAACAATCCTGATATCGCCGATGAAATAAAGAAATGCATGCGCAAAATTTCGGGCGGGAAAACCAAAGTGTTGGTTATCTCTACCGATGAAGAATTGATGATTGCTCGTCTGGCGTACGAATTAATCAAATGAACGCCAGGTAAGGAAACTAACCTTGCGCTTTCATGCAGAACAAATATACATGCGTAAGAATGCGATACTCATTATCCCTTGCGCCTGAATATCTGTTATAGCGGATGCGCTGCGGGATTAATTCGACTAAATCCTTGACCTAAACGTCAAGGACGGTCTCATTGAGGAGGAACAAATAATGTTAAGAGAAATGCTAAAGTCAAAAGTTTCGTATGCCACAATAACCGATTTACAGCTATATTATAAAGGGAGCATCACTATCGATGAAGAAATAATGGAAAAAGCGGATTTGCTGGAGGGCGAAAAGGTAGAGGTCCTTAATCTCAACAACGGACATCGCCTGGAAACCTATGCAATAAAAGGTAAACGTAAAAGCGGTGTGATATGTTTAAATGGACCTTCGGCGCGCATGGCGCATCGCGGCGACACCATATTTATTCTATCGTACGGGCTATTTACCGAAAAAGAACTTTCTACACATAAAGCAAAATTTGTAGAATTAGATGACAAAAACAAAATTAAGAATACACACCTGGCCTGAGAGCATCCTGCGTAAAAAATGCCGCAAAGTAGAAACTATCGGTGATCCAATACGCACAATTTTTGACGAGATGTATTGCCTTATGGTCAAAGATAAAGGGGTAGGGCTTGCGGCAAACCAGACAGGGCTTGATATCGCGCTGGTAATTGTAGAATTCGAAGAAAAAATATTTAAGCTTGTTAACCCGGTTATCCTGAAAAAAGAAGGTACGATGAAAATGCTTGAGGGTTGCTTAAGCTTTCCCGGCCTGGAAATAGAAGTTACACGGTCAAAAAAAGTATGGGTTTCGGCTTTAAATGAGCGCGGCGAACCGTTGGAAATCGAGGCAAGCGACATCCTCGCGGTAATATTCCAGCACGAAATCGATCATATCAACGGCAAAACGTTCATTACGCGAATTCCTCTCTGGCGCAGACTGCAAATTGCCCCTCAATTACAAGAAATTGCAAAAAAAACAAAATATGCATTGTCAAAACAGGGAAAAAAATAACGGCGCCTGCAACTGTTCCTATCCGTCCTGCTCCCGGAAAGGTATCTGTTGCGAATGCATACGTTATCATCGGGCATCAGGGGAGCTCCCGGCCTGTTTTTTCTCTCCGGAAGCAGAAAAAACCTACAATCGGTCACTTGACTATTTTTTTTCACTGCATAAAGAAAAATGAATTCTGCTATCGATCTTATAGTTATGGGCGGCGGTATCGCGGGAGTGAGTGCCGCAATGTATGCAAAACGGGCGGGTCTTAAGGCGGTTATTTTCGAACCAGGAGTAATCGGCGGGCAGCTTCTTTTCATGGAAAATGTGGATAACTTTCCGGGTGTAGCCATGGGTACGAAAGGAAGGGATTTCGCTCTCCGGCTTGAACAGACATTACGGGATTTTGAAATCAAAGTTAACCGGGAAGCGATCCGGGAAATCCGTCTGCAAAAAAATGGAGTAGAAGTTGTTGGCAATGATAGCGCCTATGCCGCTTCCGGGTTGATTGTGGCAACAGGCGCGTCCTTTAAGAAGCTGGGTCTTAATAACGAGGAGCGACTCTTAGGGCGCGGCGTTTCTTATTGCGCTATTTGCGACGGGTTTTTCTTCAAGAACAAGGACGTAGCGGTCGTCGGAGGAGGCAATAGCGCCGTTGAAGAAGCGCTGTACCTGGCTAATCTTTGCCGTAAGGTAACGCTCATCCATCGTAAAAGCTCGCTGCGTGCGCTTGATTATTTACAGGAAGAAATACGCACGCTGCCCAATGTCGAAATTATTTTCAACAGTACCATAAAAGAGATAAAAGGCGGGGATTTCTTAGAACAGATCGTCATCGAAAACGTTACCGAGGGCCGCACGCAGACCCTGCGCTGTAACGGCATGTTTATTGCGATCGGAGTTTCGCCAAACACAGAACTATTAAAAAATATTGTCTCTGCGGATGAAAACGGGTTTATCACCACCAACGAAGAGATGAAAACATCATGCGATTATATCTGGTCCTGCGGAGATTGCCGTAAACGCCCTTTACGACAGTTGATCACTGCCGCCTCTGAAGGCGCTATAGCAGCAGTAAGCGCCTATAAACACATAAAGGGACATTATATAAGTTCTTAACGATCTCCTAAGATGCTTTAGAACGATGAAAAATAAGCTTTCTTTTATTTTCAGGATCGCGGTCAGCCTCGCGCTTATTTTTGCTCTCTTTAAGTTTGTCCCATATCGTGAATTACTTGCGCTGTATGCACGCGCAAGTAAACTTTATCTTACCCTGGCCTTCCTTGCTATTTTAGCCTGTCACGTGCTGTGTGCGCAACGCTGGAGGCTTTTACTCGCGGCGTTAGACGTAAAAATACCTTTTCGCGAAGCGTGTTACTCGTTTTTTTCAAGTCTTTTTTTTAATCTCTTTTTCCCCTCATTCCTTGCCGGAGATATTTTTCGAAGCGTAGGGATCTCGCGCCGACATGGAAAAATAAAAAAAGTCGCCTCAAGCGTCCTCATGGACAGGTTCAGCGGGTCATTCGCGCTATCACTGGTAGCGACAGTCGCGTTTGGATTTGGCTTAATCACAGGGCGTATACGCAGCGAACGCCAGATCGTTCTTTCGCTTCTTGTATTGACGGCACTTGTTGCAGGCATCTCATTGATTATTTTCAGCAGGACCGTATTTACCTTCTTTACCCGTATTTTAAAAGACGGTTCTAAGTTAAAAACTAAACTGATAAATTTTCATGATCAATTATATTTTTTCCGCATCCACCCCAAAGTCTTTCTGCAAAGCCTGTTCTTTTCCGCGCTCATCCAGATACTGACGCCGATAAGTTTTTTTCTTACCGCCAAAGCATTTGGCGCTGATCTTGGATTGATGTATTTTCTTATTCTGGTACCGATCATCATGGCTATTGCGCTTATTCCTATCACCATTGCCGGGGCAGGAACGCGTGAGGCGGCAGCAGTATACTTTTTTGCGCTCGTGGGTTTATCGAAAAGCATGAGCTTAGGCATCTCCCTGCTCAATCTTGCTTTTTCTATTATATCGGGAATCATCGGGGGTATTTTTTATGTTGCGATATATCATCGATGGATTCAATCTCGTTCATAAGGTACCGGCCCTCAAGGAATCCGCCCGTGTACATTGCGATCTGATTCATTACCTCGCACACCATCGTTTTACCGGTAGCGCCAACAATAAAGTGATTATTGTTTTTGACGGTTACCCAAAAGAAGGGGTAACGACAGGCAAAAGCGCACGCGTGATCTTTAGCTGTGCGCGCAGTGCCGATGAGGTCATAAAAGAATTATTGAACACTACGGATAGACCTTCGGAAACGGTAGTGGTAAGCGACGACAGGGAAATACGAAACGCCGTGCGGGCTGCGGGTGCACGTTCCTTGCGTTGTAGCGAATTTTTGGGTGCAAAAAAAGAACAAAAATCGCTAAAAACGGGCGAAAACGAAAAAGAAATCAGCTATCCGCTCCAGAGAGAGATCACAGAAGAGATGAGAAGAATATGGCTAAAGGAGTAGAAGCGGATAAACGCAGATATCTACGCTGAAAGATATTCCGCGTTTAGTTCCGCGTGAATCCGCTTCTAAAATAATTTCTTAAATTATATGGGGTTTATTAAATTTTTAGGTACTGCCGGTGCGCGTTTTGTGATGATAAAACAGTTGCGCTCTTCCGGCGGAATTTGGATCAGGTATAAAAAAACCAACGTTCTTATCGACCCGGGTCCAGGAGCGCTGGTGCGCTGCAATGCTGCGCGGCCCAAATTAGACCCAGGCCTGCTTGACGGCATAATCCTTACCCATAAACACCTTGATCATTCGGGCGATGTAAACGTCATGATCGAAGCAATGACCGAAGGAGGATTCAAGAAAAAAGGGGTCCTTTTTGCTCCTTGCGATGCGCTGGGGAACGATGGCGTTATTTTTTCATATCTAAGATCTTTTCCTCAGGAGATCGTTCCTCTTAAAGAAGGAAAATTTTCTCTCGGCGATATTGCTTTTGAGGTGCCGCTCAAAAATATGCATTCCTGCGAAACGTATGGATTGAAATTCTTTTTTGGAAAAAGTAAAGTTTCTTTTGTTGCCGACACCAAGTATTTCGATGCGCTTATATCTTCATATAAGGATTCCGCAATACTTATCTTAAACGTCGTCTTCTATGACCGGCGCGATGAATTTGAACATCTCTGTCTCGAAGATGCGATAGAAATCATCAACAAAATCAAACCGGAAAAAGCGATATTGACACACTTCGGAATGAGTATGTTAAAAAATAAACCCCACCTGATAGAGAAGAAATTGCAAAATGAAGTAAACGCGCATATACAGCTTGCGTACGACGGCTTTTCTCTGGAACTTCCTGATAAATAGGTAATATTTTTTTTGACTAAAGCGATAATTTATTATATAATTTTTAATATGCATGTAAGAAAATTATCCTTAATTCTGATCTGTCCTGTGCTTGTCTCTTTTCTCCTTCCCGCACATTTTGCATTTCCGGGCAGTTACGAAACGACAACGTATCTTCTTGATACCGAAGAAAAATTTTCTTCCGGAGAATTGTATAAGGCGTATGTCGATGACGGACTGCGTTATTTCGAACAGGAAAATTACGAAAAAGCGAAAGAGGCATTCTGGAATGCGGCAAATTTACAGTCTCAGGTACCTGATGCGTACGTTAATTTAGGCATCGTCGCAATCAAGGAACATGATTACGAAGGTGCGCTTCGTCTTTTCACGCAAGCCGAAAACCTTGCCGGCCCCCAATACCCCAAAAAAGAAATTATTTACTACAACCTGGGAATAGCCGCCTTTATGCAGTATGATTACCAGGCTGCTTCAGGATATTTCCTTAAGGCGCTTGATCTTCATCCCGAATTCGGAGAAGCCATGTATTATCTGGGCCGGGCCTACGATCAACTCGGCCAGGGCCAGGAGGCTTTGGTAACAATGACCAAAGCACGTAACGTCTTTCAACGCAAAGGCCAGGTTGAATACGCACAAAAGTGCGGGGACGCTTTAATGAGTTTAAACGACCGATACCAGGCGGACGTTCCTTTGGTCGCAAGAAATCTTGCTGCGGAAGGTATAAAATCGCTCGAAGCAGGGAATGACGTCCAGGCCATCAGTTTTTTAAGAGAAAGTATTCTTCTTGACTCAAAGAACGCAAATCTATACCATGAACTCGGTACTATTTATGCCAGTAAAAGCGAATTTTATGAAGCAATTGAATATTACCGCGAAGCATTGAAATATGCGCCTAATTTTACTGCTGCATATATCTCGATCGGAGAAGCGTATGTAAAAATCGGCAAGCACGAAGAGGCACTTGATGCATTCAAAAAGGCTTTAGCGCTCGATAAGAATAATTCACGCTGTTATTACGATATGGGCGTTCTATTCCGTGAACTTGATAACGAGAATACCGCGGAAAAATATTTCAAGGAAGCGCGACGCATCGGCGACGGAAAAGAGAACTACTCACTCTTAAAAACAATGCCGTTGCCGGTAAAAAGCTCTGACCGTCCCAGCCGCTCCTATCAGGTTGGGAAAATACATACCGTGCATCCGCAGTCTTTTGCATATCGCTCTTCGTATACGACGATCGCGCAACCAAACAATAAAGGCAATCTTACAAAAGGATATTATGTTGCAGAACCAAAAGCCGGCTCGCGCGGAAAAAGAGTCAATAAATTCCAAAAGACACCCGATTATTGATCGTACCTGCTATCTTTGAGGTAAAAAGGAGGTTTACGTATGCGTAACGTTATTTTCGTCATATTGTTTTTGTCTCTTATTACGGCACCAGGGATGCTTTATGCAATGGACATTACGCAATCTATTTCCGGCATAGAAGTTTTAAGCGGCTATTTTGGAATAGGGCAGAAGGATCTTGAGGAAACACAGAGTACGTATGAAGGGGTCCCGTTATTCGTAGGTGTTAATTTTGATGTCAAGCCTCTTGCTGAAAAAATAGGAATCCGCACTGCCGGAAGATTGGATTTCGTTCTTGAACCGTTCGCAAATGCGGTACTTAAACCCAACGATAATATTGAGGCGGGTTCAAATTTCCTATTAAAATACGTATTCCCGCTTAGCAAAAAATTCCAACCCTATATAAAAGGCGGTGAGGGTATCTCGTATATGAGCCAGCACACCAAAGAGCAGTCTACCCAGTACAATTTCCTTTCCCAGGCAGCTGCAGGTTTTCATTACTTTATCAATGACAGTCTGGCGGTAACCATGGAATACCGGTATCGCCATCTCTCGAATGCAGGTATTGAAAAGCCCAATAACGGCATCAATACCGATTTTGTCTTGGGAGGAATTACCTATTACTTCAAACAATGATACGAAAAGCAAAGATAGTTGACGCAAAAGCCATTTATGAACTTATCAATGCCTGGGCAAAAGAGGGACGCGTTCTTGAGCGCCCCTTGAATCATATCTACGAGAATATAAGGGACTTCTGGGTTGAAGAGCACGCCAAAAAGATAATCGGTTGTTGTGCACTGCATAGTATCGGTTGGCAGGACTTAGGCGAGATAAAGTCATTAACGGTTGCAAAAAAATTCCAGGGTCGCGGCATAGGAAAAAAGTTGGTAAATAAATGCCTCGCGGAAGCACCCATCCTGGGAATTAGGAACGTTTTTGCGCTCACGTTTGCCGCTCAATTCTTCAAAAAACTTGGGTTTAAGCCGGTAGACCGCAAAGAACTCCCTCATAAAATCTGGAGCGATTGCGTCAATTGCGTCTACTTTCCTGATTGCCGCGAGGAAGCGGTGATATTCAAAATTTAAAAAGAATTACCCTGAGGGATCTTAGGAATAATTTTATCGTCATGGACGGAAAATTTAAAGCGCGTTTCCGGGCGCTTTGACAACCTAAATGTTTTATTCCGGAAGTTAACTCATCCCGCTCAAGGCGCGGGACTCATTAAGGAGGAAAAATGTCGTTGATGATCGAATATCCTTTGACCGAAGAACAAAAAATGCTTAAGGAATTATGCCGTCAGATCGCAGAAGAAAAGATCCGCCCTCATTCACGGGAGCTTGACGAAAAAGAACAGTTTCCCGCTGAGATCATGAAAGCGCTGGCGCAGGCCGATTTGTTCAGTCTCTGTATCCCGCAAGTCTACGGAGGAATGGGAACGGGATTGCTTGAGCTTTGTATAGCTACAGAAGAGATTTCGCGCGTTGACGGGGGTGTGGCGACCGCGTATGCCGCATCGTTTTTAGGAATGTTCCCGATTCTGATAAACGGCACAGAGGAACAGAAGAAAAAATATCTGCCTGGTCTTGCCTCCGGCAAGCACCTTGCGGCGTTCGGATTAACCGAACCGGAGGCAGGTTCCGACGCCTCAGGGGTAAAAACTACCGCACGGAAAGAAGGAAACTATTATATTCTAAACGGAACAAAGCATTTTATTACTAACGGCGGAGATGCCGAAGTTTACACCATCATTGCGGTGACCGATAAAAAGAGAGGTCCTCGGGGCGTTTCTGCGTTTATCGTGGAAAAAAACACTCCTGGTTTTACGTTCGGAAAAAAAGAAGAAAAATTAGGTATTCGTGCCTCTTCGACGCGCGAATTGATTTTTAACGAAGTTAAGGTTCCTGCCGAGAATCTTCTCTCCGGCAGGGAAGGGATCGGATTCATTTCCACCATGCGTACGTTCGACCAATCGCGGCCCGGCGTCGCTGCGCAGGCAGTCGGCATTGCGCAGGGAGCACTTGAACTTGCGGTTGAATACGCGCATAGCCGGGTTCAATTCGGTAAACCTATCAGTTCATTTCAGGGGATACAGTGGATGCTGGCAGACATGGCCACAAAAGTTGAAGCTGCGCGTAGTTTAGTGTATAGCGTGGCATCAATGGTCGATAGAGGGCTAAAAGAAGTAGGCAGCGCATCTGCTATGGCAAAGATGTTTGCTTCGGACGTCGCCATGGAAGTTACCACAAATGCAGTCCAGATATTCGGCGGATATGGGTATATGCGCGATTACCCGGTTGAAAAATTTATGCGTGATGCAAAAATTACCCAGATCTATGAAGGCACAAACCAGATTCAAAGAAATATCATTGCGCTTGATTTGATAAAGAAATTCGGCAAATAGACCAAGCCATTTCCCGAAACATAAAAAAACCGTATCGTTAACAGCGATACGGTTTTTTGTTGCGCAGAGAGGCATTGAGGTGCGGTCGCGCATTTTTTTGAAATTCAAAATCGCAAATCACAATTTCCTAAAGAGATAGAATATTTTAAATTTGCAATTTGGTGCTTAAAATTTATACTATCCGAACAAGATAAGTTATTTATGCGGCGGGCTTAGAATTTCAGGCGTGCGTTTCAATATCTTTACGAAGGACTCAACGACATCGGGATCAAATTGAACGTTCTTGCAATGCTCTAATTCTTCAACTGCCTGCTGGAGCGTTAATGCTTTGCGGTATGGCCTGTCGGTCGTCATGGCATCAAAGGTATCTGCTACTGCGATGATCCGCGCACCCAGCTCAATGGCGTGCCCCTTAAGCTGGTCCGGGTAGCCTTTCCCGTCAAAGCGTTCGTGGTGATGTCGTATCAAAAGGGATGCTTCCTTTAAAAACGAAAGCGACTGAACAATCTCGTCACCCTTAGCGGCATGCAGCTTTATTTGTTCGTATTCCTCATTGTTGAGTTTCTCGGTTTTCAACAATACGTTATCGCGGATACCGATTTTTCCTACGTCGTGAAGGAGCGCAGCACGGGTAAGCATTTCCTGCTCCTGATAATTAAGGTTCATCTCCTTGCCGATAGCAACAGAATAACGCGTTACGTTCTCGGAATGCCACTTCGTGTAAGGATCGCGGGCATCAATGGCAGACGCTAATGCAGCGATCGTTTTTAAGTAACTTTCGTTGATCTGCTCATAAAGAATAATGTTCTTAAAGGCAATCGCCCCTACCTTGGCGACGTTGACGAGAAAGGAAAAGTCACTTTTTGAAAAAGGGCGATTATTTTTTTTGTTACAAACGTGTAAAACGCCTATTGCATCTTTTTGAAAAACAAGCGGAACACTTATAAAGTTACCCTCAAGGTAACTTTCTTTGTTCATTGCTTTAAAATAGTGGTCTTTATCCAGCGCCTCTACCAGAGTAGGTTTATTTTGAGCAATGACGAACCCGGAGATGCTTTCTCCCTCTTTAAGAGAAAACTCTTCAGTGGTTGGTTTTTGAAGACCAAGCGCATAGATAATTTTAAGCGTCTTGGTTCCATGCTCCCGCAGTATAAGGACAGTTTTTTGAACATTCAAAAAATTATGAACGCTTTCGACGATGTATTTGGCAACGGCATTACGTTCCAGTGCAAGCGACAGTTGCTCATTCAACTTAAAAATAAAGTCAGTTTCTTCCTCATGCCACACCTTATCGTCTAAGTGCGTTATGGCGGGAGCGTTCGTTGCCCGCTTGTACTGCGATCCAAGGATTTTATGGTCAGCCTGAAGCTCATTGTACCGCGTAAGGAGGCTTGTCTGCACTTCCCGCAAAAATTTAGTCTTCAATTTATAAAGGGCCAGCGCCGACGCAAAGACAAAAAGGATAATTGCCGCAAGGATTGCCAGACACGCAAGAAGCATCGGCAAGGAAAGCGAAACAACTTTTTCGGGTGACGTAAGCAAGCGCCAGACATGGGTAAACTGATTGAAAATAATATTCATGGTTTTAAAACTTATCGATACTCAACGAACACTAAAAATTGTATCATGTTTTATTTTTTCTACAATAGCGAAAAATGCGCATAGCTATTACGCATACAGGAGGTTGTTACCGTAAACCTGTACGTAAGGTTTAGAATGCGTATGCAATAAAGAGTGTGGCAAAAAACATCATTTCTGCTATAATTAATCATTCTGCATCTCTATGCGCAGGATTTCCTAAGGCCTGCATACGTAGGGAAGGGTTATTTTCGTAAGCGCCTCTGCGAGACGCCCTGGTCAGTATCCGGATAGGTTCGATTTTTCGTGTACTGCACGCGTAACCTGGCATATTAAAAAGGGGGATACATGAAACTGTCCGTTATCATTATGTTGACAATGTGTATAATGTCATGTGCCTACGCGCAAGAAATCTCTTATACGAGCCAGATTGAGCAGCTGCGCACAGAGTCCGAAAACCTGAAAAACCTGCTTGCGTCAAATACGATGGATTACAACAAGTATGATAAATGGTATGGCGCGTTCAAGCCGTTAGCGGAAACATTCGAAAAGAATTTCTCGTCAAAGTATAAACAAAATAATTCATTTCAGCTGGCAGAACAATCCTGCGATAACTTTTCCCTTGCCTGGATGCTCCTTAAACAGGCAGATTATGCCGATACCCAATATAAAGAATTTATTACCACGGGCGACGTCGGGTATGCGCATAAATGGAAAGATGAAGCAAGCACCAAACGGAATGATGCAATCTCAAAAATAAAGCAGGCGTTCGAGTTGCTTGAGCAGGCATATTCTGCGGCCAGGAGCGAGTAAAACAATCAAATAATGGTGTTATGAAATTGCAATTTGCCTTTTTGTGCGACAGCGCGAATATATCCCAAAACAATCTTTTTAACGCATTGGGCGGAGGGATCGAGAATATCTTCTTAAGCCAGCTTCCCTTTACCAGGCCCCTTACGTTGCTTCTGCGTGTTGAATATGACCTCGTGATGGAAAGCGGAGAACATGATGTCAATATACGGGTATTAAACGCTAACGGCGCCGATAAAATAACGCCCCTTTCCCTGCGGATAACATTTCCCGAAAAGGAGCGTTTTTTTAACTTTGTCGCCGCACTTGTACCTACGTTCGATGAGTATGGCGCACATAGCGTTGAGATTGCGGTTGACCGGTATGGCGTTGCCTCGATCCCGCTTAATGCCGTGGCACAGAAAGGTTAAGGGTGATTATCGAATGGTATCCCGCCTGCACTTTATAAAGTGTTATAACACTGATTTCGACGGGATCAATCCGACGAAGCGTTTTTTCCCGGCTTATGCCTTTAAAAAAACGCACGTCTCATTGAGGAGGTAGTATGAAAAAAATATTTATGGTACTATGCTTCTTTTTCGTTTGTATGAGTATCTACAAAGGAGGAATTGCTATGACGCAGACGATCGTTCTTGAAACAACGCAAGGTTCTATTGAGATTAAATTAATGCCGGACATCGCACCAAAAGCCTGCGAAAATTTTACCGCGCTTATTGAAAAAGGGTATTATAACGGGATTATTTTTCACAGGGTAATCAAACAATTCATGATACAGGGAGGAGACCCGACAGGAACCGGACGCGGCGGGGCTTCGATTTGGAATAAATCCTTTGAAGATGAAGTTACGCCGGCGGTAAAATTCGATCGTCCCGGGATCCTTGCGATGGCAAACGCCGGCCCCAACACAAACGGCAGTCAATTTTTCATAACAACCGCAAAGACACCCTGGCTCAACGGCAAGCATACCATTTTCGGTGAAGTCATTTCCGGTTACGACGTCGTGACGAAAATAGAAAACGCGCCGGCTGACGAAGCAGATAAACCCTTGACCGAACAAAAAATTATTAAAGCATATTTGAAAAAATAGAAAAAAGTAACGGGCGCACGTTAACAAACGGGCTGTTAATTATACGTAAAGAAAATCGCGCGCGAAAAGGACCTAAAGCAAGGGGGAGCGTATGGCAAAAACAATAAAAGGGTCAAAAACCGAAAAAAATCTGTTAGCAGCTTTTGCGGGCGAAGCGCAGGCGCGCAACCGCTATACCTATTTTGCTTCAGCGGCAAAGAAAGAAGGTTATGAGCAAATCGGAAGTTTGTTTCTTGAGACGGCAGAGAACGAAAAAGAGCATGCGAAAGTTTTTTTTAAACACTTAGAGGGTGGTGACGTAGAGATAACGGCTACCTACCCCGCAGGCACGATCAAGGATACGAAAGCGAACCTTGAAGCTGCGGCAGCAGGCGAAAACCTGGAATGGACCACGCTCTATTCTGATTTTGCAAAAATCGCACACGACGAAGGATTTCCTGAAGTGGCCCGCTCCTTTGAGCAGATTGCAAAGGTAGAGCGGTTCCATGAATCACGCTACCGTAAATTGATTAATAATATAGTTTCCGGAGAAGTTTTTAAAAAGAAAACGGCCGTGAAATGGCACTGCGCCAATTGCGGTTTTGTTTTCGAAGGCACTGAGGCTCCGCATGAATGTCCTGCATGCAAACACCCGCGGGCATTTTACCAAGTGTTGGCAGAAAATTGGTAACGATGCTTAAGTATGGCGTAAGTTTCCAAAAAGAAAAGCTGCTTACGGAACGCATGAGGGAGCTTGGCATCAACGAATCGGACATTATCGAAAGCTTCCTACGCAGCAGCGGGCCAGGCGGCCAAAACGTCAATAAAGTTGAAACTGCCGTTTATCTTAAGCACCTGCCCACGGGAATCGAAATTAAATGCCAGCAGGAGCGTTCACAGGGACTCAACCGTTATCGCGCGCGCCAATTGCTCCTCGATAAAATCGAAAATATCAAGCGCGCAGCATTTTCTCGCGAACAACAGCGCATCGAAAAAATACGGCGCCAAAAACGCCGGCGTTCCCGCCGGGCGCGCGCAAAGATCTTAGAAACAAAACGTAAAAATTCAGAAAAAAAGTCGCTGCGCGCAGGTCTGCGTCATACCTTTGATTGTGAATAAACCGCACGACCTTTCTTCGCATAAACCTTAGTATCAAATGGATATACCTCAATACCCTTTATCGGAACCGCTCACCATTGACCACAAGCCCATCTTCGATGAGGCCTTCCGTCGCGATCCTCCTGTGATTTCCGAACTTACCTTTACTAATTTATATTCCTGGAGAGTCAGCCATCGTTTTAGCGTAACGCAATATGAGGGGTTTCTTATTGTCTGTTCCGACGCTTCGGATATGCGCAAATTTTTAAAACCATTGGGTCAAGGAGATCATAAAACAGTAATGACAGCTATTCTGCGCGATTCAAAAGGGATGTTTACCGGCATTCCGGAAGATATACAAAAGTTATTCGATGATGACGCCTCCTTTACCGTAGAATTTGACAGAGACGATTCCGATTATCTTTTTAAGATAGCGGATCTCGTTTCCTTAAAAGGCTCAAAATATGACGGCAAGCGCAATCTCATTAAAAATTTTAAATCTCGTTATGCATACACGTATATGCCCCTGTCCGATGATTGCGCAACAAAATGTCTTGAATTCGAAGAACGCTGGTGTGTCATTAAAAATTGCGACAGCGTCGAGGGACTTAAACAGGAACGGCTGGCAATCAAGGAAATGGCTGCGCATTTTAAAGATTTTAATCTTATCGGCGGCGCGATTGTCATAGAAGGAAAGATCTGTGCAGTCGCCATAGCAGAGACCCTAAATCCGCAGACCCTTGTAATGCACGTGTTGAAGGCTGATCCGAACATCCCGGGATTATATCAGACTATCCATAATGAGTTTTTGACACACATCGCCTCTCCACATACCTATGTTAATTTCGAACAGGATCTTGGTATAGAGGGCCTGCGTAAAGCCAAGTCGTCGTACCATCCCTGCGAAATCATCAAAAAATATACTATAACTTTAACGTAAGAATATTTTTATGAAATTTTCATCGATCCTTAAGAACAAAGAGGGCCGTTTGATTCTTGCGCAAAGCTGGTCTCTGGGCTGGCCCATGGCGCTGATCATGTTTTTTGAATTTTTAATCGGGCTGACCGATGTTTTCGTAGCGGGAAAATTCGGTAAAGAAGTCCAGGCAGGCTATGGCCTGGCATTTCAGATATATTTTATTTTTATCATCGTGGGAATCGCCCTGGCGGTTGGTGCAGTTTCGGTGATTTCCCGTCTTTTTACCTCATCGGAATCCGATAATTTTCATAAAGCGGTCAGTACTTCACTTATTACCGCAGTAGTTACCGGCGGAGCGTTCAGCCTGCTTGGCGTTCTGTTTGCAAAAACGCTGATAGGCTGCCTTGGCGTACCCGAAGCTGTTAAAGAATTTGCCGTGCCACTTTTGGGGATTTATTCTTTTGCATTTATTTTCGATTATATATTAATCACGACAAACGGTATTTTGCGCGCCTGCAAAATGATAAAAAAATCATTGCTGGTCATGACCCTGGTATGCGCTCTCAATATTGCGCTCGATTTTATTCTTGCCTTTTGGACACCATTTGGTTTCCGCGGTATCGCTATCGCTACGGTAATAAGCCTTTGCGCGGGTACTCTGGTAAGCGCGGTCTATATCCGGCAGTTTGTCAAAAAAATATTTGATTTTTCCTTTGCTATTTTAAAGAAAACCATTCAGATCGGCTGGCCGGTCTGCGTTCTCCAGATACTCTGGAATGCAAGCCTCCTGGTGCTTTTTACCATCCTGGGCGCATTACCTCGTTATAACGTAGAGACTATCGCTGCGTTCACCAATGGCTTAAGAGTCGAATCGGCTATTTTTCTTCCTGCGTTCGCATTCAATCTCGCCGCAGCGGTTATTGTCGGTAATTTTTTGGGCGAAAAGAAGAACGAGCATGCCTTCCGGGGAGGGCTGGCAACGGCAGGACTGGGAGTAGGGGTCGTATCGCTCATAACCATAGCAGTAATGCTTAATGCCAGACGAATAGCGGCATTCTTATCCGGTAACGACATCGTCGTTGCCGAAAGCGTAAAATATATCTATATCAGTTTACTTTCCGAACCTATTATGGCCTGGGGAGTTATTTTAAGCGGGGCGCTTAACGGTGCGGGAGACACTAAAAGCGTCATGCTGCGCGTCGGCGTAAGCGTATGGCTGATACGTATCCCTTTGAGTTTTATTTTAGGGGTCCACTTTGGCCTGGGCGCGACAGCAATCTGGTGGTCAATGAATATTTCTATATGCGTGCAGGCTATTTTAATATCCTGGCGCTACATCAGCAAGAAATGGATAACTTTAAGCGTTGCGGAAAACATTGCATAATACGGGAAAAAACGCATTTTTCTTTCTCGGTACGCGCTAACTTATGCTATAATAAAAGTTCACTATATCGGTAAACCTTTAATACAAAGCGTATATAGGGAGGTGCGATGAATCAGGAAGGCGAGAAAAAAACATTAGGCCTGGCAATAGCAAGCCTGGTAATGGGCTGTTTGGTATTGATCCCCATTTTAGGATTGCTTTTTAGCCTGCTTGCGGTCATTTTCGGTGGTATTGCCCTGGTTAAAATATCAAATAATGCGGCCCTCTACAAAGGGAAGGGTCTTGCGGTCAGCGGCATCATCCTTGGCGGAGTTGGCTTCGTCATTATCCCTATCATTGCGATCTTGCTCGCTATCGTGATACCTAGTTCTTTACGCGCAAAAGAAAACGCAGAAATGCATGGGCAACAAACGATTGCCGTTAATGACGAGGTTTCCGTTTCGTCGAACGAAAATCGATAAAAGTTTATGGTACGCATAGTTAAAAAGGAGGTGGCATATGCCATACGATAGCAGTCTGGATGAACAGAAATTTTCCAAGTTTTTTGATACTGCGAGCGGCAGAATCATTGTCAGTATCTATTCGTACAATAATGGCGCGAATAAACTGCAGCTTTCCCGCGAACTTAAAAATGCGGAAGGAAACTTTACATTTACCAAGCTGGGAAGGCTCTCTAAAGAAGAAGTGGAAGGGATTCTCCCCATAATCCAAGACGCGTTAAAAAATATGTAATATCAGGCGGGCTGCCCCCAGGGCGCCTACGCGGTCGCCCCGATATGCGTCAGGGACATGACGGTCCCTTTTTAGCTTCTCTCAAGCAAGAAAATGTAAGGTAAAGAGACGCGCGGGTTTTTTGGCGCCTCTTTTGCATAAAAGCGCGTATTCATCGAAGGAGGAGTATATGCCAGAAAAAGTTTTGATGTTATTTGTCGGTCTAACGTTATGTGTTCTGCCGGTATGCGCTCATGCTGCGGATTTCTCTGCTGATGTGGTCCAGAAAACAAAAGAGTTTACTGCCCAGGGGAAAATTTTTACATCCGGCGATAAAACGAGAATGGAAGTGCCCGAGGCGACCACGATTATCCGCAGCGATAAAAACATAATGTGGGTACTTATGCCTGGCCAAAATATGTACATGGAACAACCGATCGGAACGAATAATATAGCAGTAGCCAGAGAAAAAATGCCCGGAGAGATCGAAAGAGTTGCCATGGGGCAGGAAACCATAAATGGCCAGATGACCACCAAGTACCGTATTGTTTATTTAGACGATGGCACTAAAACCACAATTTATCAATGGTTCGCAAAAGACCTGGCTATTGCGGTTAAAACAATGACGGAAGACGGCAGCTGGGCCACGGAATACACAAATATCAAGATCGGTAAGCAGCCCGACTCTCTATTCGAAATTCCTTCAGGTTATACTAAATTCTCTGCTGATTTAATCGCGCCGGAAAATGCGCTTGAAATAATGGGCCAGAGCGATCAGGAAACCGGGGAATAATTTTTCAATTGCCGTTATGTCCGTTAATGTTTCTTTGTGGCCATAATGATACCATTTTTTTTGATCCGTTTCATTGCTGCGAATAGTAAGGAATAAATGAAAAAACATCTGTTATACATCTTTGTCGGCGTAGTATTTTTTGGTAATCCTTTAGGTATCGCGGCGCAGGATTATTCTGCTGACGTAACGGTAACAATGCGCGGGGATATCGGCCAGGGAAAGATTTTTATTTCCGGTGATAAAACCCGCATGGAGACGCCGGAGGGAACTGTGATATTTCGCAGGGATAAAAATGTAGCCTGGGTAGCTATGCCGGGAACAAAGATATATAGGGAGCAACCGATCGAAACAGTTAATATTGCTATTGCTAAAGAAAAAATGCCCGGAGAAATCGAACGCGTGGCAATGGGGCAGGAATCCATAAATGGTCAAATCGCTACCAAATACCGCGTTATTTATTTAAATCATGGTGTCAAAATGACACTCTATCAATGGTCTGCCGGTAATTTTCCCATTCCGGTCAAAACGATGATGGAAGATGGCTGGACACTGGAGTATAAAAACATTATAACCGGCAAACAACCTGACTTTTTGTTTGAAATACCTGCAGGCTACACGCTATCATCATCGAAGTCAGGCGAGCCTCAGCGTTTGAACTGACCGAACACGCCGATCAGGTTGCCGGAAAATAATTTCTTAAAGCAATTTTACCTGCAGCGATATTATCTTGTACTTATGATGGTACCTATCTTTTTAATCCTTCTCGTTACTGCGGTTATTTTTGCGGGTATCTTTAACAGCCTTATCCGCTATCGCAACCTCACACATGAAGCTAAAAGCGGCATTGATGTGCAACTTAAAAGGAGGCATGATCTGATCCCAAAAATCGTTGAAGTCGTAAAAGGATATGCAGGGTATGAAAGCAATCTCCTTACGCATGTGACAGACTTACGGACCCAGCTCAGCGCCCCCCAGAACTCTTCCAATGCGCATATACTGGAGAATGACCTCTCAGCTACCATGCGACAGCTCTTTGCCGTCGCAGAGTCCTATCCGGAACTTAAAGCAAACCAAAATTTCTCTCAATTACAGAAAACTATCTCTGAAATAGAAGACCAGGTCCAGCTGGCGCGACGGTATTATAACGGCACGGTACGCAATTATAATACCGCGGTTCAATCTTTCCCTGCTATGCTCGTGGCCCGGCTATTTAATTTTTCTTGCGCAGAATTTTTCCAAATAGAGTATGCCACAGAACGGCTCGTTCCGGACATAACGCTATGATTGCAATACGAATTTTTAGGTCTATGAAACGACTAAAATTTTTTGCGTCGG
>JAQUOR010000011.1 GCA_028717025.1 Candidatus Omnitrophota bacterium
TTCTCCATCAGGGTGGTCGAGCCCTGTTCTACATACAGGATCAAGTCCTGATAATCCTGAGGAGAGCCTAAATTATGAATGCATGAGACCGAAGCAACGACGATAACGTCAGAACGCGAAACAAGCGAACTGGTTGATGAGAGCCGCAAACGGTCAAGCTTCTCGTTTATAGATGCGTCCTTTTCTATATAGGTGTCGGTCTGCGGTATGTAGCTTTCCGGCTGGTAGTAGTCGTAATAGCTTACGAAGTACTCTACGGCATTATGCGGGAAGAACTCTTTAAACTCCGCGTAGAGCTGGCTTGCCAATGTTTTATTGTGAGAAATGACCAGGGTTGGAATGTTAAGCTTTTCGATTGCGCAGGCAAGCGTAAAAGTTTTGCCAGAGCCGGTTACTCCCAGGAGCGTCTGGAAACGCTCCTGCCGGCGTATCCCTTCTACTAATTGTGCTATCGCGGCTGGCTGGTCCCCGGTAGGCTTGAATTTGCTCTCAAGTATGAATTTATCCATCGAGAACTTCTAAAGAAAAATCTATTGCTTTTGGTGAGTGGGTAATACTTCCTATGGAAATAAAATCAACGCCGGTTTTTGCGACCGCGCTGACATTGCTAAGATTAATACCTCCCGAAGCTTCTAATTTTACGGTCGGGTAATATTTGTTGCGGAAAACGACTGCTTTCTTTAAATTGGGTACAGTAAAATTATCCAGCATGATAACGTCCGGAGCGTATTTGATGACGCCTTTAAATTCAGAAAGTTCCTCTACTTCGATTTCAAGCTTGACTCCCGCAAGCGTACGCAAGTATGAGATGCATTTTGCCATCCGGATAACGTCAAAGACGCCGTTACGGATAAACTTTCCGGCGCGCAAGTGATTGTCTTTCATGAGGATCGCATCCTGCAGATTTGAGCGATGATTGGTCCCTCCGCCGGTGCGTACCGCGTATTTTTCAAGGACGCGTAAATTCGGAGTAGTTTTTCTGGTATCAAGTATTTTTGTTGAGCTCCCTTTTACTTTTTCGACAAACTGCCGGGTGTTGCTAGCAATGCCTGAGAGCAGCGAGAGAAAATTGAGCGCAACGCGTTCGCAGGAAAGTATTATGCGCGCATCCCCGGAGATCAGCGCGATTTTTTCCCCTTTCTTAAAAGTTTCGCCGTCTTTTTTAAGAGCTTTAAAAGTAATATTTCTGCTTTTTTCGAAAAACACTCTTTTTGCCACATCGATACCGCAAAGAATCCCGTCTTCCTTGGCGAAAAGAACGCTTTTGATCTTAAAGTGGTAGGGTATGGTAAAAAGTGTCGTGATATCCACCCTGCCGATATCTTCCTGCAGTGCCATTTTTATGCTTGTTATGATTTTTTTATTGAAGTGCATCATAGAGCTCCTTTAATCGTTTTGCCTGCAGGGATACTTGGGACATTTTTTCTTTTTCCTGCGCGATTGTCTCAACGCTTGCGTTGGTCAAGAAATTGTCGTTCGCAAGGCGTTCTTTGGTCCTTTCAAGAAGGTTTTGCGATTCCTTTAATTTTTTCCCTAAAGAAACAAGAAAGACGCTGGTATCGATATTTTCCAGCGTAAAATCAAGCTCCCAGCGTTCAGATTTATGAAGGACCCGTAAGAGTTTGTCTTTAAATTCTATTTTTTCAACTGCTGCCAGACGTTTTATCCAGATCTCATTTTCCTGCCAGTAAGCAATGTCTTCTTTGGAAGCTTTTACTGCCAGGTTGATTTTCTTTGTGCCCAGGCCCAAATCTGTTTTTATATTACGTATGGTTTTTATGGTTTGCACCAGGATTTCAAGCCTCTTTAATTTTATCGGGTCAGAAATGATTTCAATTGTCTTTGGCCAGCTGGCTATCATGATGCTTTCTTCAAGCTTAAGACCCGTATTTTGCTTAATGGACTGGAATATCTCTTCGGTGATAAAGGGCATAAACGGGTGCAGCAGCTTTAAGGCGTTAAGTAAAATATAGGTGGCTGTTTTTGCTCTGTTGAGCGTAAAGTTATCTTTTATGATTTCAATATACCAGTCGCAGAATGTGTGCCAGAAGAATTCATAGGTGACTTTTGTCGCGTCATTAAGGCGATAAGTATCCAGATGCTCTGTCGCTTCAACGATTGCGCGGTTCAATTCACTTAAGACCCAGGCATCTATCTCATCTATTTCCTTAAGGTCTATATCATTAAGCTTTACACCGGTATCATTGATTTTCAAAAACAGGAAACGCGTCGCGTTCCAGATTTTATTACAAAAATTCCTGCCTACGAGGAATTTCTCGTCAGAGAGATGAATATCGGAACCGCTTGCCGCAGTAAGCATTAATGAGAAACGTAAAGGGTCTGCGCCGAATTTATCGATGATCTCGAGCGGGTCGATGATGTTACCCAGCGATTTAGACATCTTAATACCCCGTTCGTCACGCACAGTGCCATGGATTATAACATCTTTAAAGGGCATTTCTTTCATAAACTCCAGCCCCGCCATGATCATCCGCGCCACCCAGAAAAAAAGTATTTCAGAAGCAGTGCTCAGTACGGATGTGGGATAGAAATAATCCAGATCTTTTTGTTGTAGGCTGTAGGCTGTAGGCTGTAGGCTTTCTTGTTTGGAGCCTGGAGTCTGGAGTCTGGAGCCTGTACTTGGCCAGCCGAATGTAGCAAAAGGCCAGAGCCAGGAAGAAAACCAGGTATCCAGCACATCAGTATCTTGCGTTATATCGCTTGAGCCACAATCAGGGCATTTCTCTGGTTTTGTTTTGGATACGATTATTCCTTTTTCGTTTACCGTTGACGGTTTACCGTTTACCGTATTTTCGGTACACGGTTCGCGGTTAACGGTACACGACTTACAGTAATACACTGGAAGTTGATGTCCCCACCAGATCTGGCGGGAAATGCACCAGTCCTGGATATTGTTCATCCAGTTTAAATACACTTTGCGCCAGCGTTCGGGATGAAATCTGACTTTTCCTTCCTCTACTGCCGTGATCGCCGGTTTTGCCAATGGTTTCATGTCTACAAACCACTGCAGGGATAGTCGCGGCTCAACGATAGTATGACAGCGGTAACAGTGGCCCGCGCTTATTTTGTAAGGCTCTTTTTTTTCGATAAGTTTTTTCTCTTCCAGGACTTCTAAAAGCGCCTGCCGCGCTTCAAAACGGTCCATACCGGAGAATTCCCCGGCATTCTGATTAAGCGTTGCATCCGCGTTCATTATGTTGATAAAGGCAAGATTATGTTTCTTTGCCAGATTAAAATCTACCGGGTCATGCGCAGGCGTAACTTTTACGGCACCCGTTCCAAATGCCACATCAATAAGTTCATCTTCTACTAACGTCAACTCCCGCTCCATAATCGGAAGGATTATTTTTGCGCCCTTAAGCCAGCTGTGGCGTTCGTCTTTAGGATTAATGGCTAACGCTGTATCTCCCAACATTGTCTCAGGCCTTGTAGTTGCCACAATTACGTAATTATCCTGCATCTTGTGTCCTGCGTTCCCCTGCGGGGAGGCTTCGCTAGGCTCAGGAGCGCCAAGCTTCGCACCCTGTAGCTTGACAGGATATTTGATATAGTAGAGCCAGCCGTTGATTTCTTTGTGCGCTGCTTCCTCGTCGCTTAAAGCGGTTTTGCAGCGGGGGCACCAGTTAATAATATATTCGCCCCGATAGATCAGTCCTTTCTCATAAAGCCGTATAAAGGTTTCTTTAACAGCCTCGCTGTAGGCTTCATCCATGGTAAAGCGTGTTCTTTCCCAGTCACAGCTTGCGCCTAAATTTTTAAGCTGCTGTAAAATAATAGAGCCGTACTTATCTCTCCATTGCCATAGGCGCTCTATAAAAGCCGGGCGGCCGATATCATCCTTCTTTTTACCTTCCTTTGCTAAATCTTTCTCTACCACATTTTGCGTGGCAATCCCGGCATGGTCAGTACCCGGCATCCATAAAGCCTCAAATCCGCGCATGCGTTTCGAGCGGATTAAAACATCCTGGATCGTGTTATTTAAAGCATGGCCCATGTGCAATATCCCTGTGATATTAGGCGGCGGGATAACGATGGTAAAGGGCTTTTTGGCCTGGTTAGGCACAGCGTGGAAATAGCCTTTCGCAAGCCACTGGCTATAAATCTTGGTCTCTACCTCTTTTGGATTGTATTTAGATGGTATGTCCATGATATTTTAATGGGTTAATCCGCCTTCGCGTCCGTTCTATGGTTCGCTTCGGCGAGATTTTTGCTCCGCTGAAGCAAAGAAAAAGCTTCAAAGATGCATATCCAGGGAGCTCCAATTTACCTTTTGTGAGGGGGGTTGTCAAGGGAAGATTGAAGTAGTTCTATTTATTTAAGGACGAATGTCACGCTGTCTGCTCGCCTCGCGGCGTCCGCCTCGGCGAAGCCTTTGGCGAGACGGGAAGCCGAGGGCCGACGAGGCAGGAATTGCTGCGGATGCAAAAGTTTAATCCAATGCTCTTATAGCCTAAGAACAGTACTAGAGAATAAACTTTGCCCCACTTTTTCTCTACGGCAACATTCCCCAGATAAACTCACGGCCGTGTATTTATGTGGGGAGTATTTAAAAAGACAGGAGTTCTATCAAGAGATTTTTTAGCTGAGAGCTGATAGCGGGGAGCGCATTCTATTCCCCGATTATCTTTACCAGGACCCTCTTGGGGCGTTGGCCGTCAAATTCTCCGTAAAAGATCGCTTCCCACGGCCCAAAGTCCAATTTTCCTTTTGTAACCGCAACCATCACTTCCCTGCCCATGACGGTGCGTTTTAGATGAGCGTGGCCGTTGTCTTCTCCGGTTGCATTGTGTTGATAGCGCGCGCCGTGCGGGGCGAGCTTTTCAAGCCAGAGCTTAAAATCCTCTTTTAAACCTTCTTCTTCGTCGTTGATAAACACCGAAGCGGTGATATGCATGGCGTTTACCAGACAGAGGCCCTCTTTGATGCTACTTTTAAAAAGCGCCTGGTTAACCTGTTCGGTGATATTAATGAATGCGGTTCTTTCCGGAGTGTTAAAGGTAAGGTATTCGGTGTACGCCCTCATGTTTTAGCTATCGTTGGCCCGGGTGGGTGCCATTTTCTTTTATATTCCTGATAATCCTTACAGGATTGCCTGCAATCACCGAATAAGGCGGGACGTCTTTTGTAACAACGGAGTTAGCGCCTATGATCACATACTCACCGATAGTAACATTTGACAATATGGCCACGTTTTCTCCGACCCATACATTATCCCCGATGACCACGGGCCCCTTGCTAAACAATTTTCGTTTTGCCGGAGCAATATGCAAATCCCGTTCGTCTGCAAAACCATGACTGTGGTCCTCGATGAGAATATTACTGCCTAAAAGTACGTTGTTACCAATAGTGATTTTATTGAGGCACCCTATATGCACATTGTATCCAACATCTACATTGTTGCCAATCGTTAACTCTGGAGAAAATTCTTCGTCAGCATAATTATTGTAACATTCTATCCTGAATCGCTCCAGCGCAGTGAAATTATCCCCTATCGAAATATAGTTTGCGCCAGACAAATAAATCGGTGCCTGAACATTAAAATTCTTCCCACACTTTTTAAATGATCTTTTTAGCCTCGATGAAAACAAAGTATTCCTGCATTTTTTTATTTTTAAGCTTGTTTCGTAGTCGCAACAAGTATTAAGAATTCTGACCAGTAACATTGCAAGCAATAGTATAAATTGTTTTATGATCTTTTTCATATGCCCGGTTTATTCAGAATATCATACATACGTCTATTGCGATAAAAGATTTTAGACAAAAGAACCTCGGCTAATCCTAAATAAAAATACGGATATCTGCCATAGCATCCATACAGGACGGAAAACCAATTATGTGTATCGAATGCTTCCTGGGAGATTTTAGTAACGAATATATTTTTCATCCACGGAACTATAAAATACCTAAATAGGTTATATTTCTCCTGTAGCATTGTTTGTGCATCTATCGTGCCCGCGCTGAGATACTCGTTATAGACCGACAAATAATCTTCCGCAAATGTTTTAAAAATATTATATTCATTCTTTTTTTCTGCGCCTTTTCCAACAAAGTAATCTCCAAAATATATACATGCCTTCTTTTTTGCTTGAACAAGTCTTAGCGTCCAATCAACTTGAGTAACGCCCAAATGTATATATTTGTCCTTTTCCGGTAATCGGATAAAGTCGGACCGCCACGCGCCGAAGTTCGATATCCATGTCGAGAAGAATGAAGCAAGGCTTATAAAACCATTTAAGTCGGATACCTCTTTATGCGTATTTTTGCATTGCCATGTATTTTGATAAAAGAAAATTTGTTTTTTATCGGGAAGATGTTGTTGTATCGTATCCAGCATGAACTTAAGCGTTCCCGGCGTAGGCTCCACATTATCGTTTGCCAGCCTGATATATTCCCCTGAGCCTAAAGACAACGCCTTTGTAAAATTACGCGCATATATATTTTCCTGATTACGACTATAGAGAAAGTTCTTATGTGAATTCAAATACTTTGTTGTCACGCCGGGAGTATTATCGCTCGAACCGTTGTCGGAGACAACAATCTCTATCCGTTCATCAAGATCGGGATCATTGAAATAGCCCTGTAACGTTTCATCCAGTATGCCACACCGATTGTATGTAGGTATTGCTATGGTAAGCAATATTTTATTTTCCATGCCACATTGTCGTTGCCAAGGCAAAATAATAGTCTTAATTAACCCTCTCCTGGTTAGTTTACCACTCCTCAATAGAGTTTCCAGCGTTTTTTGTTGTAGGATAGGTTAGTTTACCGTGTGTTATTGGGAAGGCGGCGGATGACGCCGATTAAGGGACTTATTTTTGAATGTATTTTAAACACCACGGGTATGCGGCGCTGGTCGGCGGTGAAATGGATAACTATTTTCTGTTCACCGGTAACATATTTGATCAAATTGGTAATCGGTTCTGCAGAAAATGTTATTATGGGTTTTGTGCCGCGTAATTTCATGCGTTGCAGCTTTCCCACTTTGACCGTTACGTTCCATATTTCACCGTTATAAAGAATATTTAAGGGGTAATTGCTGGCCGGTTCAATTTCCATAAATCGAAAATAGTAGATAGCAGAGAGCAAATCCTGGGTATCGGTAGTAAGGGGTATGGTTAAACTCTTTTTACCGGTATATTCCCAGAGAGCGGTATTCTGTGCGTAGTCAAAGGTGATTTTTTCTTCGGTTATTTTTCTGCCATGCGTTTTACGCTTATAGAATCTAAGGGGTTGAAGGGTCTCTGTATCGATGTAAGTTTCTACATCATAACGGACGTTATAAAAGAGCGAAAATAAGATACGCGGTTGCGCGTACGCGATAATGTGATAGCAGGGTTTACCGGCGACATCGACAACTCCTTTTACCTCGATGCGCATGCGCGCAGAGGGTACGCCGAAACAATCAAATATGTAATCGAACCTCTCCCCTACCTTAATTTCTTTTTTAGTTCGTTCCCGTACCGGTGTTACGGGGGCAGGTGTTATCGCTTTATCAGGTTCTTCCTGTTCCCTGGGTTCTTCCTGGAGCTTTGGAATAAAATCTTCAGACGGATCTATGCATAGCATCTGAGGATGATGCGCGCACGAGGAAAGAAACGTTATAAGCATAGAAAATAGTATTGCCCGAAAATGAATAGGGACGCAAGAGGCGTGCCGGAACGTTTTTATTTTCATCGAATTACCTGACGTAATTTTTTAATACGCCAATGCCTTGAATCGCCACTTCTACCATATCTCCTCTTTTAAGCGCTCCTATGCCGGGCGGCGTACCGGTCGAAATAACGTCGCCTGCCTGCAGGGTCATTATTGATGAAATGAACGAAACCAGGCGCGCAACGGAAAAAATAAGGTTTGAAGTCGAAGAATTTTGGCGCAACGACCCGTTTACGAATGATTTAACGGATAGATTTCCGGGAGCGAGTTTCGTTTCTATCCAGGGGCCCAAAGGACAGAACGTATCATACGATTTAGCCCTGGTCCATTGAACGTCTTTTCTCTGCTGGTCGCGCGCCGTAATATCGTTTAAACAGGTAAACCCAAGGATATATTTGTGTGCGTCCTGCGTGGTTACGTTTTTTGCCTCTTTTTTTATTACCAGGGCAAGCTCCGCTTCATAATCTAACCGACGGACACTTCCGGGATATTTAATGATAGCGCCGTAACCGATTATACTGGTGGGAGGCTTTAGGAAAATTATTGGTTGTTTTGGTATTTTTAAGCCCAGTTCCCTGGCGTGGTTTTTGTAATTTAAGCCGACGAGTATTATTTTTGAAGGATTCGCAGGAGCGACAATGCGTATGCCGGTTAAGGGTATTTTTTTTCTTACGGGCTGTATCTTTACGAAAGGTTCGTGCGCAAGCACCGTTACCTTTGTATCATCCTCGATGATCCCCCAATACAATTTTGTATGGTAAAGAAAACGTATCAGCCGCATATGATTTATGAATGAAACCTTTGTTGAAAAAGTGCCGTCACGATAAGGATTCTATCAAAGAAATAAACTGCGGAAAAGACTTATCTATGCACAGTATGTTATCGATTGAGCTTACGCCTTTAAGGGCTTTTGCAAAAACAATTAAGCTCATTGCCGTACGATGGTCGGAATTACTCTCAAAAGGGTTATCCGTTGAAGCAGGCGTATAATCTTTGCCGCCTTCAATCACTAATTTTGTATCGTTATCGTGACGCGAATCATGTATGCGGACACCCACTTTATCCAAATTTTCCATGATCGAGCGGATCCTGTCCGTTTCTTTAACGCGCAACTCCTTAATCCCCCTGATTTCCGTAGTGCCTTTGGCAAATGCGCTCGCTATGCAAAGAACAGGCACTTCATCGATCATTAAAGGTATCTCGAAAGGCTCGACTATCGTAGCCCGCAGGTGTGAGCTTTTCACGGTGATGTCCGCATAGGGTTCATAATTATTCTGTTTATTTTTGATGGTGATATCTGCACCCATACGTTTTAAAACATTTAAAAGACCGATGCGGGTAGGATTAATGTTTACGCTTTTTATGGTCAATTCGCTCTTTTCCAAAATAAGTCCCAAAACAATAAAAAAAGCAGCCGAAGAGAAATCGCCCGGCACAAATAATTCTTTAGGAGAGATTAATTTTTCAACAGGCTTGCAGATTATTTTTTTATTATTTCCTGTTTTTATATCACCACCGAAAATTTTTAACATCCGTTCTGTATGGTCTCGCGATTGATAGGGCTCAGTGATTATGGTGTCTTGCTTTGCGTAAAGCGCGGCAAGCATTAAAGCCGATTTAACTTGAGCGCTTGCGATGGGAAGTTCAAATTCCCCTCCCCTTATTTCTTCTGCCGGTTCGATAAACAGCGGCGGATAAATTTTTTCACCGCTTCCGGTGATGTCCTGCCGGATAGTACCCTTTATCTTTGCTCCCATTTTTTGCAAAGGCAAGACAAGCCTTTCCATCGGCCGTCTTTCCAGGAGGGCCGAAGCTTCAAACAGCACGGGGAATCGTTGACAGCACAGTGTGCCGCTTAAAATGCGCATGGTTGTTCCGGATTGTCCGGCAAAAAGTACAACAGGCATCTTTTTAGGTTTAAGTTTAAGGCCCGCGCCGACAATGGTAAGGGATTCTTCCTTCAAGTTTGCGGTTATTCCCAATCTTTCCATGCAATCCAAGGTTCGTAACGTATCGTCGCTTTTTAAGAATGGCTCAATGCGGGTCGACCCGTTAGAAAGCGAAGAAAGTATAATGGCCCTATGCGATATTGACTTATCGGGCGGGACGGCTATTCCTTTTTTAATATTCGATATTGGTTTTATATTGTACATTTTTTATGGCCATATTTTTTACACAGATTCACATAGATAGGAATCGCAGATGAACGCAGATAAATTCATCTGTGGCTATCTGTGCTCCTCAATAAACTTCTCAAACCTTTGGGGCATGGCTGAAGTAAACTCCATAAACGAAGCCTCGCGCGGATGATAGAGCCCCAGTTTATGCGCATGCAATAAAAGCTCAGAGTAACCGTCATTCGTGCCGTATTTGCTGTCGCCGACAATCGGGTGCTCCAGAAATTTTAGATGGACCCGTATCTGATGCATTCTTCCGGTAAACGGTTTTATTGAAAACAGCGTCGATTCTCTTAAGTGCTTGAGGACAGAAAAATCAGTTAACGCTGTCTTGGCGTTAGTGAAACTGATTTTCATTTTAAGCCTGTTCTTCGGGTCTCTGGCTAAGGGAAGATTGACCGTCAAATTTTCCTTATTGACCTTGCCCCAGCAAATTGCCAGATATTCTTTTTTTATCTGACGTTTGCGGAATTGCTCAATAAGATGTAAATGAGCGAAATTATTTTTTGCCAGCACCATCACGCCGCTTGTTTCTTTATCCAGGCGATGCACCACTCCGGGCCGCGTCTGGCTTACCGTCGAAAGCTCTTTGCCCATAAACAGAAGCGCATTTATCAGCGTATCCTGGCTGTTTACGTGCGGCGGATGCACCGTAAGGCCTGTCGGTTTATCGACGACGATAATGTCAGGATCTTCATAAATAATCTTAACCGTAAAGGCAAAAGGTTTCAATAAATCTTTTTTCTCTTCATCAAAGGTTACGGCTATTTCATCGTTCTCTTTAAGCGCGTAGCTTGGTTTCTTAAAAACACCCTTAACCGTTACTTTCTTGTTTTTAATCAAAGCGTTGAGTTTCGTCCTTGAAAAAGAATCCAGGTTTTTCTGCAGGAAAATATCCAGGCGCTTCCCGCTCCAATCTTTCGATATCGTAAATCTTTTTTCCATAGTAAAGGATGCGTATATTATGGCGTCTGCTTCGCGCGTGATTTTTTGAAAGAATCGATGAGCAAAAGCCCCGCACCCGTATTGATGGATGCATCCGAAAGGTTAAAAACTGGCCAGACGCGTACGTCGATATAATCCACTACGTAGCCTAAGAAAATGCGGTCATAAAGGTTTGAAGCCGCACCCCCGATAATAAGACCGCAGGCAATCAGAAAAAGCAGATTTTTATTATTTTCCCGTTTAATAAAACTCAAGAAGAAAATAATAAAAAATATGCTGGTGTATGCAAGGAGCGTGGTCTTGCCCTTTAAAATCCCGAAGGCAGCGCCGGGGTTAAATACCACGGTTATGTGAAGGATGTTTTTTATGAGGGGAATGGATTGTGAGGGGAATGTTTGGCGCAGATAATTCTTGATAAAAAAATCAGACGCAAAAATTATTCCAGCAACGAGCCAGATCGCCCCATTGTTTATGCGCCAGTTTCTTTTTCCTGTTTTTCCTGGCATTTTTTGCATTTTTTAACGTATGGTATCGCGTTAAGGCGCGTTTTTGCGATAGGTTTTTCGCAGGCCTTACAAAATCCGTATGTTTTATCGTCTATCATTTTCAGCGCTTCTTCTATTTCAAGCAGCATCGAGCGTTCGTCGGATACCAAGCCGAGATTGAAATCTCTTTCGTAATTATCCGTAGCAACGTCAGCCATGTGGAGGGAGTAGCCGGACATATCGCCTGATATATCTTTCTGGGATTTCATGAGGGTATTTTCGGAAATTTCTTTTATCTGCCCCATGATCTGCTCTTTGAGGTTAACGAGTTTTTCGCGAAAGCCCGTCAATTCTTTTTTGTTGAACTTTTTTTTCATACGTGTCCTCCTTTAAGTGTTGTTGCGCAGCGTTTACAGACATCAGGGAATTGCGGCTCTACTCCAACGTCTTCTTTCCAATTCCAGCAGCGTAAACATTTTTGCCCTTGCGCTTTAGTTACGATAATACGATGGGCACCTTTCATAAGCGTTACTTTCGAAACGATGAATACTTCCCGTAACGTGTCGGGATAATTAAGGTAAAAATCGTAATCAGGCTGCTCAAGGTGTAATTCAATCGCTGCTTCAAGGGAACTGCCGATTGAGCCTTGTTCCCGGTGTTTTTCGATTTCTTTTAAAACATCTTCGCGTAAAGCGCGTATTTTTTCCCAGCGCGCCCCTAACGCATCGTTCTTCCACTGCGGCATACGTTCACTATCAAGGAGCGTGGCAAAAATTGTTTTTTCTTTTTCCGGAAGTTTCCATGCGGCGTATGCTTCTTCCGCCGTGAACGAGAGAATGGGAGCGCTCACTTTAAGGAGAACTTTCAAGATATAACAAAGAACAAACTGACACGAACGTCTTTCTTTCGATTTTGGAGAGAAAGTATATAGTCTATCCTTTAAAATGTCAAGATAAAAAGAACTTAAATCGAGATTGCAGAAATTAAAAATCTTCTGGCATACTTTGTAAAACGCATACGAATCGTACGAAGAAGTAATTTCTTCCAGGACCATTGTGGTACGCGAAAGCATGTATCGGTCTACCTCAAGCAGATCATCGTAGGCGGTGGCGTTTTCTGTTTCGTTAAAATCGGAGAGGTTGCCGATAATAAAACGAATGGTGTTGCGTACCTTTCGATAGATGTCAACAAGTTGTTTTATGATGCCGTCAGAGATTTTAACGTCCTCGCTGTAGTCGCTGTACGCTGACCATAAGCGCAGGATCTCGGCTCCGTATTTTTTGCTGATTTCCTGAGGGGCAATGACATTGCCCAGCGATTTTGACATTTTGCGCCCTTCCCCGTCAACCACAAAGCCGTGCGTCAGTATCGTTTTAAAGGGTGCCGTGCCTTCTTTTGCAACTGAAGGGATCAATGAAACCTGAAACCACCCTCTGTGCTGGTCACTTCCTTCTAAATACATATCCGCGGGAAATTTAAGTGCGGGGTTATTCTGTACGACGGCAAAAAAACTTGCTCCTGACTCAAACCAGACATCCAGGATGTCGAATTCTTTGGTAAACTCTTTATTGCCGCATTTCGGGCAGCTGAATCCTTTGGGAAGAAAATCCTCTAAATTTTGCGTAAACCAGGAATCAGAGCCTTTTACGCGGAATATATCGGCAACAACAGCAAGAATCTCTTTATCTAAAGTTACTTCATCGCATTTTTTGCATTTTACTGCCGGGATAGGAACACCCCAGAGTCTCTGGCGTGAAAGGCACCAGTCCGGACGCTCCGTGAGCATTCCCCGCATCCTCTCTTTGCCGCTTGAAGGAAACCAGGCTATTTTTTCGATCTCCTTAAGAGCTTTTTCCCGTAGACCATTGTGGTCTATTTTTAAAAACCACTGATTTGTTGCGCGGAAAATTATTGGATTTTTGCAGCGCCAGCAATGCGGGTATGAATGCGAAATCCTTTCATGCTTGAGGAGTGCGTCGTTACCCGTGAGCATTTCTATTACCGTTTCGTTCGCTTCTTTAATATTTTTTCCTTTGAAAGCAGCAGGTTCTTCAAAGATACCTTTATCATTAACCGGCATAATGACCGGCAGATCGTAATGCCGCGTCAGAGAAAAATCTTCTTCACCATGGCCCGGCGCGATATGGACGCAACCGCTGCCGTCTTCCCGTGAAACAAAATCCGCCAATACTACCTGTGAAACACGTGATAAAAACGGGTGTTGCAATGCAATACGTTCAAGCTGCGAGCCCTTAAAAGATTTTAGTATTGTAAGGGCAAATCCAAATTTTTCTTCTAAGCGCGAGCGCAAGTCAGCCGCGACGATCATGATTTTTTCGTTACCTTTCACGAGGCAGTATTCAAAGTTTGGTTGCACCGCTACCGCAACGTTAGAAACCAGTGTCCAGGGCGTGGTCGTCCAGACAAGAAAATGGACATTTGTTTCCGCAAAGAAGCCTTTATCGTCGATGACTTTGAAAAGAAAATAAATGGAATGAGATTCTTTATCGGCATATTCCACTTCTGCTTCTGCCAAGGCGGTTTCACAGGTTGCGCACCAGTTGACAGGTTTTCTGCCGCGGTAAATATAGCCGGAAGCACTTAAATATTCAAGGAGCTTAATAGTTGCATGTTCATACCCGGGAGCAAGGGTTAAATATGGATTGTTAAAGTCGCTAAAAATACCCAGGTGTTTAAAATCCTCTTTTTGCAAATCCACAAATTTAAGAGCAAAATCTTTCGCTTTTTTACGAAAATCAGCGATGTTAACGTCGTGTTTTGTCTGTTTTAATTCTTTGAATAACTGATGTTCGACAGGAAGACCGTGGCAGTCCCAGCCGATGATGAAAGGGCAGCGGTAACCGCTCATGATCTTGTATTTGATGACGATATCTTTGAGGATCTTATTTAACGCATGACCTGTGTGGATTGCGCCGTTTGCGTATGGGGGGCCGTCGTGAAGAATGAATTTTTCTTTTCCTTCCCTTGCCTTTAAGAGAAACTCGTAAATATCGAGCTCCTGCCAGAGCGCAAGCGTTGCCGGTTCAAGCTGCGTAAGGTTGGCCTTCATCGAGAACTGGGTTTGAGGCAGGTTTAACGTATTTTTATATTCCATATATGCCTATCTAAAACAGGTAAGTGTAACGAATTTTTTCAAACGTTTTCTAATGTCATTTTTGTTGATTTCAAGCAACCGTTGCACGCTGAATTTTTCAACCGCAAACGTCGCCATGATAGTTCCGTATACCACGGCCTTACGCAGGTTGACATCAGTGATTTTGCCGCAGCGCGCAAGGAAGCCGATGAATCCTCCCGCAAAGGTGTCCCCTGCACCGGTAGGGTCAAACACCGATTCCAGAAGAAACGCAGGAACGCAAAAAACAGAATTTTTGCCAAAGAGAAGCGCCCCATGCTCTCCTTTCTTGATAATCACGCGTTTTACGCCGAATTTCATTATCGCGCGCGCCGCACGCACAAGGTTGTTTTCTCCCGAGAGCTGTCGCGCTTCCGCGTCATTAAGCAAGAAGATATCCACGTGTTTTAAAAAGCGTACAAGATGGTCCTTTTTGCTCGCAATCCAGTGGTTCATGGTATCGCATATTACCATTTTCGGGGAACGTACCTGTTTTAAAACCTGTTCTTGTATCTGAGGGTCTATGTTCGCAAGAAATACATAGTCACTTAAAGTATATTTCTCCGGCAGTACAGGGTTAAAATGCGAGAATACGTTTAAGTGCGTAGCAAGGGTCTTGGCGCTGTTGAAGTCCCAGGTATATTCGCCCTTCCAGCGAAACGTCCGTCCCCTTTCGACTTTTAATCCCGCGGTATCGATATTGCGTTGCTTAAAGAGCTCGATATAGCGGGAAGGAAAATCCTCGCCTACCACGGCGACCAGTTTCACGGGGCTAAAAAAGCTGGCGCTTAAGGATGCGTAGGTAGCAGAACCTCCGAGCGCCTCTTTACACGAGCCAAGAGGTGTCGCAATGGTGTCAAACGCAACTGAACCGACTACCAGAATGCTCATCGTATGTATTTTCCTATGATAACGCGTAGTTTCTTCTTTGTCTCTTTTGTTATCGCCTCAGGTTGCGTTACTATCGAGTACTTAAGCGCTTCCGGGCATGCGCATTTTCTTTCTTCCGGAATAAGCGTGAGGGCGGTTTTAATGATTTCTTTGGAATTACTTACATTTTTCGCCAGATTCCCAATAATCATTTCAATCGAAACGCTTTCTGCAGTTTCATGCCAACAGTCATAATCGGTGATTGCCGCAAGCGTTGCGTAACAAATTTCTGCTTCTCGGGCCAGGCGCGCTTCGGTCATATTGGTCATACCGATGATATCCATACCCCATGAGCGATAAAGATTGGATTCGGCTAATGTCGAGAATTGCGGACCTTCCATGTTTATGTAAGTCTTGCCGTAATGCACCGTAACGTTTGACTTCAGGGCTGCTTCGTGCAGTTTTTTAGCAAGATGTTCGCATACCGGATGGGCAAAGCCTATGTGTACCACTATACCTTTATCAAAAAAAGTTTGCGCTCTACCCTGGTTGGTTCTGTCGACGAATTGCGTAGGGATAACAAAGTCCATCGGTTTCAATTCGTCTTTCAGCGAGCCGCAGGCGGTAACCGATATGATCCATTCCACGCCTAATTTTTTCATGCCGTAAATATTGGCCCGGTAATTAATCTGGCTGGGCGCACGGGTATGATTCCTGTCATGACGCGGCAGGAATACCACTTCTTTGCCGTTAAGCTGTGCAATGATGAATTTATCTGAAGGGTCGCCGAAAGGCGTGGTGATGGCTACTTCTTTTTTATTTTTTAATCCTTCGAGTCGATAGAGACCGCTTCCGCCTATTACGCCGATACGCGCCATAGTATTCATAGCATCTCCTTTTTAGCTCGTAAGCTCATAAGCTGATAAGCTCATGAGTAGTTTTAAAAATTATGAATCCAAGAGTTTATTAGTATCTGCGCCTTAAAAATTTAAGCCTTATCGTGACAATTCCTTTGCTCTTTTATATGCTGCTTTTGCTGCTTTTGGTAAAAATTTTACATTTTTTTTCAATTCTTTTAATCCTGCTTCTGTGGTGCCGCCCTTTGAGGTGACCTGACTACATAGAGTTTCTGGTGATTCGTGCGATTGTTCAAGCAATGCAAGGTCGCCTTCTGCCATTAATTTTGCCAATAATTTTGCCTGTTGTTTAGAAAACCCTAATTGTTCTCCCGAAGCAGCGCATTGTGGAATAAATTTATTCTGAGTAAAATCATGCCAATCTTTTTTATTTACGTTGCTTAACAGATCAAAATGGAATCCCGGCCCGCTTCCCAAAAATGCCGTATCCGCATCCATCATGTTTTCTTTTAAAATTATAGTCGTACCAAGAAGATCGAAGATCTTACGTGCAAAATTTAAATCCTTGTTTGTGGCAAACTTACCCTTGCATAAGCCTGTTATTCCTCTTCCTATCCTTATCAGTAAATTTGGCATTACCCTGATGGTTCTTATTTTTCCCAGGATCTTCTCTACGGATGTAGTGGGTATACCCGCGGCAATTGAAATTATTAATTTTTTATCGATATCTTTTTTAATTTCGCGTAAAACGGTATCGAAATCCTGAGGTTTTACGGCAAGAATCACGACGCCGGCACCGGTAATCAGCTCATTAATGTTTTGCGCTGCTTTTACATTCGAGGTATTTTCACTTTTTCTGTTATCTTTGTCAAAGATGAGGACCTGATATTTTTGACAAAGCTTCTTACCAATAACGCTGCCCATATTTCCATAGCCGATAATGCCGATTATTTCTCTGTTCTTCTTCATAAAAATGCCTTAACTTACCATAAAAAAATGAGGGTGTCAATCAGTTTAGTGGACAGATTGTGTAAGTAAATATTCAATATTTTGGCAATGGCAACGGTAACGAAGCCCGTATCGGCTAATGGTAACGGCTACGGTTTAAGAAATTAAAGACGTTAGCCCTTAGCCGGGGGATTATTGCAAGTACTGAACGAGGGAGTGTTTTTGTTAAACAGGGGCAGATTCTTTGAGCTGGGATAGGGTTTCTAAGAGTACATCCGTGGTAATAAACGTAACACCTTTTTTCTTCCAGAGAGAAAAAAGACTTTCTTTTTCTTCCTGAGATATCTCTCGTACGGCATCTTCTACCACACTGACAGTAAGTCCTGCCTTGATGAGTCCTTCGACGGCTTCTTTGACGCAATAATCGACGGTGACGCCGTATACATATACATGATCGGGGCATTGCGTTTCGAACAGGTTGAGCGCGTTAGGGTTAGAGAAAACATTGAAAACATTTTTCGGTAAAATGATCTGAGGGTACATGCGCGCGATGTCTTTCAGCTCTCGTATGGAATAGGTTTTTTGCGCGTCTAAAAATTTTGTCTTATTCAAAAATGTGCCTTTGACTTTTTTATGCCCCTTGGTGTCGCTGACGCAGTGCCGCGGAAATTGTTTGAATTCAGGATCTTCCGGCACGTGGGTGTCGAGCGATGAAACAATAAGAATGCCGTTGTCCCGTGCATGCCGTGTTAGTTTTTTAGCATTCGCAATGATTTTCTGTGATTCTTTTACATAGAGGGAACCCTTTGGGTGTATGAAATCATATTGAGTGTCGATATCGAAAAATATAACCCGGGGCAGAATATGTTTTTTGATTTGTAGTTTTAGATGCTCGGTTGTTTTAGTGAGTTTTTTACTTATGACGACCGGATAGGTAAACGTTACCGCGGTACCCTTAAGCGCCTCAGGTAACGTCTTAATCTTTTGTGCAAGCGACTTTCTCTTTTCCTCTATACTTTTCTCCCGGCAGATACGCTTGCCTCCTTCCATGATTTTTGTCAAAAGCTTTTTGCCCTTGCTTTTTTCATCTTCCAGAACAATCATGTCTCTTTCCATGATATTATTTTTTCCCGATATGCGCAGGAGTTGTTTTTTGCACGGTAGCGTAGTTTTGTCCCGGCTCAATTTCATGGTGGGAATAAATTCCCTATCGCCCTCTTTGATTTCTACGAGTTTATATATTACGTCCGTAAACGGTACATCGGAAGAGCATCCCATGTGGGTGCCGACGCCGAACGCATCAATAGGCGCCTTAGTTTCAAGCAGCTTCTCGATCTTATATTCATCGAGGTTCCCCGTGGCAAAAATACTTGCATCGATTAATCCTTCTTCATCAAGCAGATTGCGGGCATACTTTGCATTCTGCGCAATATCGCCGGAATCAAGCCGTATGCCTAAAAGGTCGTAACCTTCTTTTTTAAGGTTTTTTGCGACTTTCAGCGCCGATTCTATTCCTTTTTTTGTATCGTAGGTATCTACCAGAAGAATTGCCCGGCCGGGAAATGTTTTCGCGAAAGCCATAAAACTTTCGATTTCGCGGTCAAAGCTCATCACAAAGGAGTGCGCCATGGTCCCTCAAACAGGTATCTTGTAGAGAAAACCTGCATAGACGTTGGAAGTGCCTTTTGCGC
>JAQUOR010000012.1 GCA_028717025.1 Candidatus Omnitrophota bacterium
CATCAATATCAAGGAATTCATCAAGTGCATAAAAGAAAAAGATTACGCCAAGGCCTATTTAACGATTCGCGAAAAAAATAATTTCCCCTCTATCTGCGGACGGGTGTGTCCCGCAGAATACCAGTGCCGTAAAGCCTGCGTATTTACCAAGAAAGGCGAGCCTTTTGCATCGCAGGAAGCAATTAATATTCATTTTCTCGAAAGATTTGCCGGTGATTATGGCGGGCAAAAGGGCCTTACGGCAAAAGTGACCGCTCAGAGCGTCTTGTCAAAATTCAAGGTGGCTGTCGTCGGGGCAGGGCCAGCAGGTTTATGCTGTGCCGGAGAGCTCGCGCGTCAGGGCGTTACGGTGGTTGTTTTTGAAGGATTACATAAAACCGGCGGTGTACTGCGCTACGGCATCCCGCCATTCAGGCTTCCGCGCAACATCCTTGATTTTGAAATTGATTCCCTGAAAAAACTCGGCGTGGAAATAAGGACCAACTATATTATAGGTAAAGTAAAATCAATCGAGGACCTTTTTGCCGAAGGGTTTTCCGCTGTTTTCCTTGGGCTAGGCGCCGGCATACCTTCTTTTATGGGGATACCCGGAGAAAATTTATGCAATGTGTATTCGGCAAATGAATTCTTAACCAGGGTGAATTTGATGTCCGCTCACGAATTTCCCGTATATCATACGCCTGTTAATGTGGGTAAGCACATTGTCGTTATAGGCGGAGGTAACACGGCAATGGATTCGGCACGCGTTGCCATCAGACTTCAGCACGCACGCGGCATAGAGCCGGATACGACCATATCATACAGACGCACTGAGGTGGAAATGCCGGCGCGCAGGCTGGAAATGGAACACGCCAAAGAAGAGGGTGTTAAATTCGACATCCTGGTAAAACCCGAAGAATTTATCGGTAATGACAAAGGGTTTGTCACAAAAATGAGGGCTTCGCGCTGCCAGCTGGGAGAGCCCGACGCCAGCGGACGGCGAAAACCTGTGGTCATTCCCGGCAGTTCTTTTGAGGTTGATTGTGACCAGGCGATAATAGCCATAGGATTGGGCGCTAATAAGATACTTACCAGTGTTACGCCGAAGCTCGCTACCGACGTGTACGGCGACGTGAAAGTCGACCCTGAAACCATGGAGACTTCCATCAAGGGAGTTTTTGCAGGAGGTGATATAGTGGGAGGGGAAGGGACGGTTATTGATGCTATGGGGATGGCTAAAAAGGCATCCGCCGCTATCCTCAATTATTTGTCTTGTTTATAGATTTGGTACGGTACACCAGTGTGCATGCAGATGGGAATTGTTTAAAAAAGGAGAGGGACATGAAAAACAAAATTCAAGCGATCATGGATATGGTAATCGCCAAAAATCAAGGAGAACCTGAATTCCATCAGGCAGTACGAGAGGTTGTGGAATCATTGATGCCGTTTATAGAAAAAAACCCGAAATATGAAAAAGCTAAGATCATAGAAAGAATGGTTGAACCGGAAAGAGTCATTATGTTTCGCGTACCGTGGCTTGATGATCAAGGAGAGATCCGAATCAACAGAGGGTATCGCATCCAGATGAATAGCGCGATTGGCCCTTATAAAGGAGGAATACGTCTTCATCCGAGCGTAAACCTAAGCATCTTAAAATTTCTTGCCTTCGAACAGGTTTTAAAAAACAGCCTTACAACACTTCCCATGGGTGGCGCTAAGGGCGGTTCTGATTTTGATCCTAAGGGAAAGTCCGATAATGAAGTCATGAGGTTTTGTCAGAGCTTCATGAACGAGCTTTTCAGGTATATAGGTCCGGATACCGACGTACCCGCGGGAGATATAGGAACCGGTGGCCGCGAGATCGGATATATGTTCGGCCAGTATAAAAAATTAAGGAATGAATTTACCGGAGTTTTGACCGGTAAAGGATTGGGCTGGGGCGGCAGTCTTATGCGTCCAGAAGCTACCGGTTACGGATGCGTTTATTTTGTAGAGGAAATGTTAAAGATGAAGGGTGAGTCACTTAAGGGTAAAATATGCGCAGTATCCGGTTCAGGTAATGTTGCGCAATACACAGTTGAGAAATTGTTGCATCTGGGTGCTAAAGTCGTTACTCTATCCGATTCCGACGGATTCATCTATGATGCGGGAGGAATTGATCACAAAGAATTGAAATGCGTGCTCGATCTAAAGAACGTTCGTCGCGGAAGGATCAAGGAATGCGCCAAGGAATTCAAATGCGAGTATTTCGAGAAGAAGAAACCCTGGCAGATAAAGTGCGATATTGCTTTTCCTTCGGCAACCCAGAACGAAATCTCCGGGGAAGATGCCAAGATATTGGTAAAGAACGGGTGTATCGCAGTGGGCGAAGGAGCCAACATGCCTACGACTCCCGAAGGAATCAGCGTGTTCCAGAAGGCAAAAATCATGTATGCTCCGGGAAAAGCTGCCAACGCCGGAGGCGTGGCTACGTCCGGTCTTGAAATGAGTCAGAACAGCATGCGCTTGTCATGGACGCGTGAAGAGGTTGACAGAAGACTTCACGATATTATGATAGCTATCCACGAAAATTGCGTAAAGTTCGGCCAGGAGGGCAAGTACATAGACTACGTGAAAGGCGCCAACATCGCCGGATTTGTCAAGGTCGCCGACGCTATGCTGGCACAGGGGCTTGTATAGGTAATTTTACTCGAGACATACGCGGGGCTTTGGCCCCCCTTTTTCCATCCGCTATTCTATTCTTTCACCTGCCTGCCGATAGTGCAGGCAGGTGGAGAATCTTACGCCATAATACCTGTTTTGCGTTACCGCCAAATGCCTATTTTTAAAAACCCCCAGAGATTTTTCCCGCATAAAAAAATACTTGACAAAGGGTAATTCATATCGTATTATTACGATGAAACGATAAATAGGACAAATATGACTATTGATTATATAAATGATTCAGAGTTGCTTAAGGCCTTGGCGCATCCGGTACGATTACGGATGGTGGAAGGGCTTCTCAATCACGAGTGCAACGTAAGTAAGATAGTTAAGGTATTGAATCTGCCCCAGTCAACGATATCACAGCATTTAGGCATTTTGAAAAACAGGGGAGTAGTTACGATACGCAAGGAAGGAGTTAAGACGTGTTACCGGGTTACGAATGCACGGGTTGCGCAGCTCGTGAAAATATTGGGTAAATAATTTTTTAGCATATCAAACGTATTATTATGATAATACGTTAAACTCGTCGCTAAGGGGTGCGACGTGGTAGCGCCCTTCCGGGTAAGGAGGAAACCATGGAAAAACATTTAACGTCTGAAAATTTTAATCAGGAAGTTTTGCATTCGGAGCTGCCGGTGCTGGTTGATTTCTGGGCAGACTGGTGCGGGCCATGCAGGATGGTGGCTCCTGTAGTTTCCGCGCTTGCGCAAGAATACCAGGGCAAGCTTAAAGTGTGCAAGGTAAACGTTGATGAAGCCGCTGACATTGCGGGCAAGTATGGAGTAATGAGTATTCCAACGTTTGCAATCTTTAAAGAAGGCAAAGTGGTGGATAAATTCGTCGGTGCTTTGCCTAAGCAGTTGCTTGTCGAAAAAGTTAAACCGCACCTACAGTATTAAGCCTGTGCGTGCGTAATAGAAAAAATAAAAAACAAAGGAGTGTCATGAAGGTTGTTTTAGGCATCGCTCTCGGAGCGGCAATGGGTTTTTTGATCGGCTACTTCGGGAGATGTACCGGTTCGGGCATCTGTCCGCTTGTGCGTAATCCCTGGATGAGTACTTTTCTCGGGGCCCTTTTTGGTCTTATTGTAACTATAGGCAAGTAGGTCGTATCTTGGTCTTGAGTAGAACGAAAGTATTGCTATAATTGATGCATATCCAAGGGCGGCGCTATCAGCATATCAGGATAACAAAGGAGTGAAATGATAAACCGTATTGTTAGTTTTGCGCTTAGAAAACCGAAAACAGTATTTGCGGTTACCGGTATCTGCGTGCTTGTGGCGCTCGCGCTTTTTGTGCGCGTTAAAATCGACACCGATCCCGAGAACATGCTGCCTGAAAAGGAGTTCGTTCGCGTTTTTAATCACGAGGTCAAAAAAGAATTTACGATTTATGATTATATCGTGCTTGGCGTGGTCAATGAAAAGGACCCCCAGGGAGTTTTTAACCCGGCGACATTAGAAAAAATTTATAAAATCACCGGTCAGATAAAGAACATTGACGGCGTTATGGCGTATGAATTGATGAGCCTGGCCAATAAGGATGATATCGAGCAGGCAGGGCCCGGTACAATCAGTTTTCGTTGGCTGATGGGAAATCCTCCCTATAGCGCTGCTGATGCAAGCCGTATAAAGGTGCGCGCACTCGACAATCCGATGTTCTACGATACGCTTATCTCGCGCGATGCGAAAGCGCTCTGTATCTATGTTCCCATAAAAGAGAAAAAGTTCAGCTATCGGGTCGCTAAATCCATTCAGAAGATCTTAAAAAAATATCCCGGCGTTGAGCAATATCACGTAACGGGCCTTCCGCTTGCGGAAGACGCGTTTGGAGTCGAGATGTTCTGGCAGATGGGTATTTCGGCGCCTCTGGCGGTGCTTGTTATATTCCTCCTTATGTGGTGGTTTTTCAGGAGTCTGGCACTGGTCGTGATGCCGCTGGTGATGGCTATGGTTGTGGTCGTTGTTACCATGGGATTTATGGTGGGCCTTGGGTTTCCGATACATATCATGAGTTCGATGATCCCGATTTTTCTTTTACCGATATCGGTGCTTGATTCAATCCATATTCTTAATGAATTTTTTGAGAAGTACCGTGCCTTTAAAGATAAAAATAAAACAATCACGTATGTGCTTAATGAATTATATCGCCCCAATCTATTTACTTCCTTAACGACCGTAGCCGGATTTTTCTCGCTGTCTTTTGCGCCTATACCGCCGGTACAGGTATTCGGTATTGCCGTGGCTTTCGGCGTTGCCTTGGCGTGGGTGCTTACGGTGCTCCTGATTCCTGCATATGTGGCCCTACTTGATGAAAAAAAGATGGGTGATTTCGGTATTCACGAAGATGACCTTGCGCAAGGGTTTTTAAGCCGCGCGCTTGCTGCCTGGGGAAAGTTTACGGTAAAACGGTGGAAGGGCGTGCTTGTGGCTGCGTTCATTTTAATCGTAGTGGCCGTCTATGGCATTACGCACATCCAGATCAATGATAATCCGACTAAGTGGTTCAACAAGAACCACCCTATTCGCGTGGCAGATAAAGTGCTCAATGCGCACTTTGGCGGTACTTATAGCGCATACCTTGTGCTTGAGGCAAACGATAAGGAAGCGCAGGTATTTCAGGAGCCCGAGATGCTGCGGTATATCGAGGGTTTGCAGCGGTATCTTTTGGAAGAGGGAAGCGTTGGAAAGTCAACGTCGCTTGCGGATATCACTAAGAAGGTTTATTATGAGTTGCTCGGCGGCGACAAAACAAATAACGTTATTCCGCCCACGCCGCAGGCAGTTGCCCAGGCCCTTATTTCATTCGAGAATTCCCATAAGCCCGACGATCTCTGGCATTTTGTAAATCCCGATTATTCCAAAGTCAATGTCTGGTTACAACTGACTTCCGGGGACAATAAACAGATGACCGCAGTCGTTAAACAGGTTGACCGGTATCTTGTTTCGCATCCCGCTCCGTTTAAATTTTCGCACCATTGGGCAGGTTTGACTTATATTAACATGGTCTGGCAGGATAAGATGGTGGTAGGGATGCTTGTGAATTTCCTGGGAAGTTTTCTTATCGTACTTTTTATGATGATCGTGCTTTTTAAGTCTCCGGTGACTGGTCTTGTCTCGATGCTCCCGCTTTCTATTACGATACTGTTTATTTACGGCACACTGGGTTTTACCGGTAAGGAATATGATATGCCGGTTGCAGTGCTTTCTGCCTTAACGCTTGGTCTTGCGGTAGACTTTGCCATTCATTTTATCGAGCGCGCACGCATGCTGTATGCTCAGAACCAGAGCTGGCCCAAAACGGTTGAAGCTATGTTCGGCACACCGGCACGGGCATTGATTAAAAACGCGCTGGTTATTTCAATCGGGTTTTTACCGCTGTTTGCTTCGCCGCTTGTGCCGTATAATACGGTTGGTTTTTTTATGTTCATGATAATGCTTGTTGCCGGCATTGTGACCCTGATGTTTTTGCCGGCGCTTATCACCGGTTTTCCGCGGCTTATCTTTGAGGACTCAAAGGTAAAAACGATTTGTTCCTGCAGTAAGTGCGTTGTCATGTCGTTGATAATCGCCTCTACCGTGGCGTATGTTCTTTTAGGGTATGAATTAGCGCGGATCAATGCAACGACGGTCATCTGCGTGGCAATTGTCGTCATTCTATCCGCTGCGTGCGCTCTTGTGTCGAAGCAGAAGATTTGTGAAAATAGGAGGATATCATGAGAAAGATCCTGATTGTTTTAACGGCGATTTTTTCCTTAGGTTCTGCGCACGCAGCAGAATTAACGGTGGATGAGATAGTTACGCGCGCTAACAACCGCTCCTATTATCAAGGTAAAGACGGCAGCGCGAAAGCCAGCATGGTCATCACTGATGCGCAGGGCCGCACGCGGCAGCGCCAATTGACCATATTAAAGCTCAACGTTGTGCAAGGAGGAGACCAGAAGTATTTTGTTTATTTTCATAAGCCAAATGAAGTCAAGGGTATGAGTTATATTGTCTGGAAACATATCGGTAAAGACGATGATCGCTGGCTCTATTTACCCGCTATGGACCTGGTGCGTCGTATTGCCGCATCCGATAAACGTTCCAGTTTCGCAGGCACTACCTTTTTGTACGAAGATATATCGGGCCGCGCCATCGATCTGGATAGCCATGAATTAGCTTCAAGCGACGAAGCTTTTTATATTATTAAAAATACTCCCAAAGATGCGGGCGTAGTGGAGTTTTCCTATTACACCGTAAAAATCGACAAGAATAACTTTGTTCCGATGAAAGCGGAGTATTTCGATAAGTCAGGAAAGTTGTACCGGACGATTGAGGCTCTTGAGGTCAAGGATATCCAGGGCTACCCGACCGTCACCAAAATGAAAGCCACAGACCTTAACGCAAATGCCAATACCATCACGGAGTTCACCGCTATCAAATATGATGTGGGAGTACAGGATGATGTGTTTACCGAACGCTACTTGCGTACGCCTCCGCAGCAATGGCTTAGGGAGTAGGAGGCGATGAAGTTTTTTATCCCGGGGATTTTAATAGCGATATTGTCTATTGCCCGGCCTGCGCCTGCGGCTGAGCTTCCCGATGTACACGGTTTTATCGAGCAGGCCTACGGCGGCCGTTTAAGCCACGATTCATTACTCAAGCATAAGCGTTACAATATGCTTGAACAGCGCCTGCAATTAAAAACACGGTATCCCATACCGGGGGAAAATATTTTTTCCCGCGCAAATAGCGTCATTACCTACAAAGGCGACGTAACGCTGGACGAATATTTTGAAACGACCGGTTTTTATGAGGTGCGTGAGCTTAATCTTGCTTTTAGTCCGGCCCGCGCAATCGATATCAAACTTGGCCGGCAGGTTTTGACCTGGGGAACCGGAGATTATCTTTTTATCAATGATCCTTTTCCTAAAGATTACGTTTCGTTTTACCTCGGCAGGGATGATGAGTATTTGAAAAAACCTTCCGACGCGCTGCGCATATCTTTGTATCCGAAGTTTGCGAATATCGATTTTGTGTTTATCCCGCGGTTTACCGCAAACACGATGCCTGACGGCGACCGGCTTTCCTTTTTCGACAGTTTCCAGGGAGGCATTGCCGGTAAAGAAAGCCAGCGTGACCTGGTGACGCCTGCCTGGCAGGCGGAAAATTTTCAGTACGCGATGCGCCTCTACCGGACTTTCGGCAGCACCGAAGGAGCGTTTTATATTACCGGGGATTTGACCCCGCGCCCCGCAGCTACTTGGATGAGGCAAACCGTAAGCTTTTCTATGAGCGCCTGGATGTGTACGGCGCAAGCGTGCGTGGGCCCTTTGCCGGCGGCATAGGCAACGCAGAAATGGGTTATTATCGCTCGCGTCAGGATGCATCCGGAGCCAATCGCCTTATCGAGAATTCCATGTTTAAGTGGCTCATCGGCTATGAGAAAGATCTCGGTAATGACTTTAAGGTCGGCGCGCAATATCTTTACGAGCAGAAGCTTGATTACGATGATTATCTTTTTACGCTTACGCCCGATGATTACGTGTGGGATGAGCATCGTCATCTGGTGACCCAGCGTATCACCAAACTTTATAAAAACCAGACTGTCATGCTGGGGCTTTTTAATTTTTGGTCCCCTTCGGATAAAGACGGATATGTGCGTGCGTCATGCGCCTATGATATTACCGATCAGTGGAAATTGACAATAGGCTTTAATATCCCCTGGGGAGAGGATGCTACCACTGATTTTGGAATGATGAAGAAAAATAAAAACGCGTTTTTACGGGTGCGGTATAGTTTTTAAGGTCCTTAGCCGTATATAAACATTGAGGTGACCATGGAAAGAGCATTACGCGGAATAGCCGGATTTTTCATCCTGATAAGTTTATTGCTTGCGCATTTTGTCGATATGCGCTGGCTTTGGTTTACGGCGTTCGTCGGAGCCAATCTCCTGCAGTCGGCATTTACGAATTGGTGCCCGATGATGACGATATTGAAAAAGTGCGGAATGAAATCGTAGGGGCCCCTTGTCATTTATGTTTCTTGTTTATTGGCTATGCATCGCGTAACAGGTATCACGTAACGCCTCAAGAGACAATACAAGCATTGGCTGAAAAGGGAAAGCCGTACGTAATCTGATATAAGTAAAAATTATGTCGAAAGAAAAAGCAAAAGTTTTATTCTTAGGTACGCAGGGACATAAGAAATTAAACTGCGGCCAGGCGATCATCGGAGCCTTTAAGGAAAAATTCAACGTAAGCGATGCGACCCTCTGCGAATTTGCGAAGTATGGAGGAGGGAAGGCCCCGGAAGGCCTTTGCGGTGCGTTGTACGCGGCCCAAGTTATTTTAGGCAAGCACCCGGATAAAATGAAGGAGTGCGAGGTTGTTTTCTTAACGTTTGCAGGCTCAGCTAAATGCAAAGATATCCGCGCCCTAAAAAAGTTAACCTGTTCAGGCTGTGTTGAAAAAGTTGCACAGTGCCTTGAAAAAATATAGTATGGCAGGTTAAACGAAACCGGCATTCTTCCAGGTCTGACCGCCCATGCTTAATTTGTTCTCCGCTTCAGAATATCCCTATTCCTTGACAAGTGTGTCTTTTTGGTTTATGGTAAACAAATATGAATAAAAATATTTGTAATGTATTGTTCATTTTCGCAGCAATACTTTTTTTAAGTTTCGCACGCGCTTGGGCACAGGAGGCGCAAGAGGAAACCTATGATAATGAAGCCGATATGTACGTGCGTTATGTCCCGTCACGTTCTGCAAAGGCCCAGTCGGGGAGAGTGCAGATCATCGAATCGAGTTTCGAATATGTACGTAATTTAAAACTGTTTGGTGAACTGCCCGTCGAGCTCTCCATTAACCCTCAATATATCGATATACGCAATAGTACGCAGGTAGAGCTGCCTTCTCACTTAACGGGGTTTAGCACCGGGATTGAGACGACCGTCCCTTTGTTTAATCTGGAAAAAGCATATTTTCACATCGGGGTATTTCCTTCCTTTTATGGGGACCAATGGACGTTTGACTTAGGCCATTTCCGCATCCCCAGCTGTTATTATGCCATTTATCGGCCCAATGAAAAATTAATCCTAATAGGCGGGGTTAGCGTGTATCCCAAGTACGAAGATACAGTATTGCCGGTGATAGGTTTTATTTATATGCCCAATGATGCTTTAACTTTTGAGATCCTCCCTGACGGTTCAACCATCTCTTATGCGCTCACTAAGAAAGTTACCCTTTTTCTTGAGGGCGGCGACTTCAGCGATGAGTATGTCGTTAGCAAGGATACGAACAGAAACGTCGTATTACGCTACAGCCAGGCATACTGCGGCGGTGGTATTAAATTTCAAGTAAATAAAAATATCGAAGCTTACCTGTCAGCAGGAGCGGTGCTTGCGGGCGCTTTTAAATATAGAGATGAGTTAGGCAAGGTAAGTATGGAAAGAGGTCCCTATGTAACGGTCGGCGTACAGATGACGCTGTAGGAAACACATGCTTGGCCAATCAATCCGCATATTAAATTTTGACGATAGCGTTGTAAAGCAAAAAAATCTTTGCGCGCAGTACGCAAACGATATTATCGACCTAAAGGACATAGCTCCTTACGCCCGTTGTTACGCAACATCAAAAACCCGCGCAGACCTTGCGCGCCGCATACCCGAATCAGATAAAAATCCCGTAACATTTTTAGGCTCAGGAGATTTTCATCATATCAGCGAGCTTCTGTTGAGCCGTTTCGATGAGCCGCTTTCTGTTATTATGTTCGATTTTCATCCTGATTGGGATATGTTGCCGCCGCGTTACGGATGCGGTTCGTGGGTCACCGAGGTTTTAAAGAAAAAAAATAACATAGGAAAATTTATGCTGGTGGGAGTATCTTCGGATGACATATCGAGCTTTAACATCAACACCGCGTATTTGCGGGCCCTTAAAGATGACCGTCTTGAAATCTATCCTTATGCGCATGGGCCATCAAAGGTTTTTTTAAGAAAGGTTCCTGAAAACGTTTCTCTAACCGCAAAAAGAGGACTTTTTGCCAGCACCATTCATTGGCAGGAGCTTAAAGATAAGAACCTGCCGGAATTTTTTAAAGAGCGCGTAAAACATCTGCCTACAGAGAATGTTTATATTTCAATCGATAAGGATTGCTTATGCGGTAACGCTGCCCTGACCAACTGGGAAGAAGGAAAGCTCTCTTTGGATGAATTATTGCAGTTGCTTCTATTGATAAAGGAGAATCGTACGATCGTAGGCCTGGATATATGCGGAGATTATTCTCCTGTGGTTACAAAGGGATATTTTAAAACAATTGCATCATATCTTGACCATCCCAAAGATATTAAGGCCAGTACCCTAAAAGAGTCCTTCATAACAGCTTTCAACGAAGAAACGAACCTGAAAATCCTAAAAGTCCTTAACTTGCCGCAGGAAGCGGCACACCGTCGCATCCTTTAGCAACGGGTGTTGCCGCAGGAAGCGGCACACCGTCGCATCCTTTAGCAACGGGTGTTGCCGCAGGAAGCGGCACACCGTCGCATCCTTTAGTAACGGGTGTTGCCGCAGCGCCCCGCTATAACGGAGTAACGGGTATGTCTTTTATTTGAGGACACCCGGCCGTATCGGAGCGGCCGGTGCGCCTACCCCCCTAGGCGAAAAAAGTCAATAAAAAGCGGAATTAGATAATTATAAAAAATAAAAATATGCGTATAATAATTTTTGGTCGCATTACCGTATAAGGTTTAGAAAAACAAAAAAGGAGGGTTATCATGGCAAACGTTAAGGATCAATTAATCCAGATGCTCAATAAGGCGCTTACCTTAGAGCATTCAGCCAGGATCCAGTATCTTGCTCACGCGGAGCTCATCAAGGGTTTATACGCGGAAAAAGTTATCGAGAGAATAAAAGAAATAGCTTCCGATGAGGAAAAGCATGAAGAAAAATTCCGTAACCTCATAGGAAATTATCTTGGCGCAGAGCCGACCATGGAGCTTGCCCCTACGCATAAGGCAAGCGATATCGAGGGGATCCTGAAAGTCAACCTTAAAGGTGAAAAAGACGCCATCGATTTCTATAAACAGATCTACAAGCTCGTCATGGAGAACAAAGATAATTTTCCGTACGAATTTGAAACCCTTGAGCATGAGATCCGTCATGTCATCATCGATGAACAGGAGCACGTGACTGAGCTTGTTGTTTTGCTGGGCGACTAAGACTACGATTGCAATGTCTGTACCGTTTCGCGTATCACGTAGCAGGTAAAGAGGCTTGCTTTTTTCTTCCTGAAAAAAGCCTTAGCCGAATCATCCTCGAAGGGGCTACGCGTCAAAAGAAACAAGCATCAGAAAAAACGTGATACTTGATACGTGTTGCGTGCTACATGATTAATAGGAGTTTCGTTACCGCAAGAACGAGGAGGGAACATGCATTATATTTATAGGATAGGCGCATTGGTTATCTTGGTTGTTTTCTTAAACGGCTGTACCGCCTATCGGCTTTCCGGCCGGACCAAGAACGTGAGCGTTGATAAGACTTCCCCGGATCTTTTTACTGTCAATTTTTGCGGAAACGCCCATATGACGCAAGCAGAGGTAGAAAAGTATGCGCTTCAACGCGCGTGTCAGGCGGCGCTTGATAATGGCTATTCGTATTTCTTCGTGATAGAAAAACGGGATGATTCGCAGATTTGCGCCTTAACCCCCGCTATGACGCGCATGAAGGAAGATGTTTCAGCGTCCCCTTCGAGTACGCAAGTATTTGGCTCGTATCCGCCGGCTAAGTTTGTGACCCCGAATGTCACCTTAAAGATAAAATGTTTTTCCGACAAGACGCAGGCTCCAAAAGACGCAATCGACGCAAGACAATTCTTACAGGATAACTTTCCTGGTTTAGCATGATTGTTGTGTTCTATCGTATGTAATATTTTCATTTTCTCCATTCTTTAAATTCTTTTCCGAGTTTATAGCAAAGGAAAATGATTTAATCAATTCGACTTCTCTCAGGATCAATCCCTAAGCAGGGCCGAGGGATCGGTTGCAGAAAAATGACGGTGCTTTGATGACCGCAAGGCGATACGAGCTTTATCGCCGTGACCGATGAGCCATTCTTAAAAATGCGGATATTGCAAGAAACAAAAGGAAATAATTCCATGAAATACTTATTTTTCTTTATTTTTGCGTTTATCTCTTGCGTAACGGCATACGCGGGCATACATACTGAGACCATAGAATATAAGCAGGGCGACACTATCCTTGAAGGGTATCTGGCATATGATGATTCCCTAAAAGGAAAAGTTCCTGCGGTTTTGATTGTTCATGAATGGACGGGCCCGGGACCGTATGTTAAAAACCGCGCGCAGCAACTTGCCGGTTTAGGATACGTTGCTTTCGCCGTTGATGTGTATGGAAAAGGCGTCAGGCCAAAGGATAAAAAAGAAGCAGGTATCCAAGCCGGAATATACCGTGCGAATCGGCCATTGATGCGTCAGCGTGTAAACGCGGGCCTCCAGGAACTTAAAAAATATAAATTCGTAGATTCAACGCGTATAGCGGCAATAGGGTATTGCTTTGGAGGAGGGGCGGCGCTTGAACTTGCGCGTAGTGGAGCTGGCATAGCAGGCGTTGTAAGTTTCCATGGCAATCTCGATACTCCCTATCCGGAAGATGCCAAAAATATCAAAGCAAAAATATTGGTTTGTCACGGCGCAGACGATCCGGCGGTTCCCGAGCAGCAGCTCGCTGCCTTTGAAAAGGAAATGCGCGCGGCAAAAGTCGACTGGCAGACGAATATCTACGGTAATGCCGTACACAGCTTTACTAATCCTGGCTCGGGCAATAACCCTTCAAGTGGTGCAGCGTACAACGAACAAGCGGACAAGCGTTCCTGGGAAGCAATGAAGTCATTTTTTAATGAAATATTCGCGGAACGCGCCAATTGATAAAAGACTTCAAAGTCGTAAGAAACATGCCTTGTTCCAGAGTGTCTCAAGGGGGATAAAAACTTGACAAATAGCCATAATGAATTAACATATTTTAACCACAGCATAAAGAGGGACGATCCCTTGATCATATTGAGATAATTGACTGTGGTTTAAAAGAAAACTTCTGCGTAGATAAAGGTAAGACATGGTAGAATTTATCAAACAGGGTGTCGGGTGTCTCTTGCACGTCGATACCTGCTTAAAAGGCATCATTGCGCATTTCGGAGTGTGGTCATACCTGCTTCTTTTCGGCATTATATTTGCTGAGACCGGGCTTGTGGTTACTCCGTTTTTGCCCGGAGATTCCTTGCTTTTTGCCGCAGGCACATTCGCCGCCCTTGGCTCCTTTAACGTAGTCTGGCTTTTTGTCATTTTATCTGCCGCAGCGATAATCGGCGACAGCGTTAATTATGCAGTGGGAAGATTCTTCGGCGAGAAGCTATTCCAAAACGAGAAGTCACGGATTTTTAAGAAAGAATATTTAGAACGCACACATAAGTTCTACGAAAGATACGGCGGAAAAACTATCGTTATTGCCCGTTTTGTCCCGATAATACGCACATTTGCTCCGTTTGTCGCAGGAGTAGGAAGGATGAGCTATATGCGTTTTTTTATGTTTAACGTTACGGGCGGTGTGCTCTGGATAGCAGTTTTTGTCCTGGGTGGATTTTATTTCGGCAATATGCCCGTGATCCGCGACAATTTTTCTTTAGCAATTTTTGCGATTATAATCCTCTCTATCCTTCCGGGTGCAATCGAATTTTGGAAACACAAAAGAACCAAACAAATCCTGGGTCCATAAACACTACGTATGGCTATGTTTTGTTTTAATAATACGCATATTTGATAAACCCGATTATCCCTGATCGGGTTTTTGTGCTTTATGAGGAGGTGTGCATATGATAAACAGAATTTTAATCGTGGACGACGATGCCACATTCAGGAGCGAATTTAAAGAATATTTCGAAGAGTACGGCGTCAGTGAAGCACCCAGCGGAGAAGAGGCTTTAAAAATACTGGGGAAGCCAAACGAGATAGATCTGGTGATCTTGGATGTGAGAATGTCAGGGATGAGCGGTATCGAAGTCTTAAGCAGGATACGAAAACTTATCCCTAACGTACGTATCATCATCCTGACCGGCTATAGCTCTAAAGACGTGGCGGTCGAGGCTTTACGGGGCCAGGCAGATGATTATATCGAGAAGCCTTTGGACATCGATGCCACAAAGAAAATTATCGAAAAATTCATGGGTACTAAAAGGGGCCAGCCAAACATGGATGCCATTGACATGAAAGAAAAAATCGAAAGGGTAAAAAATTTCCTGCAGAGAAACGCCTTAAAGAAAGTAAGCCTTAACGACGCCGCCCAAACCGTTTATTTAAGCCCAAAATATTTGAGCCGCGTTTTTAAGGAATACGTCGGTATGGGTTTTCATGATTATAAATCAAAACTGAAGATAGAAGAAGCAAAGGAACTGCTTATTAAAACAGGATATAACATAAACCAGATTACGGAAAAATTAGGATATGCCAATCCCGAGTCTTTTATCAGGCAATTTGAGAAAGTTATAAAATTAACTCCTACCGGATTCCGTAATAAAATAAAAACTAAGAGTAAAAAAAGAAAAAAATGAGTACGGATGATGTAGCAACGGATGCAGTCAAAACATTTCGCGCTTTACTGTCCGCAGTTCTTTTCTGGCAAACCCATTCATAATAATACCCGGCCGCATCACGTTTGGCGTCAGGGCGCCTGGGGTTTAAAATACCCCGTACTTAAGGTACCTGACGCTTAAATGCCCCGCACTTAGCGGAATTGTGCGGGTATTGTCCCTCTGGACAAGAATTGCGTCAGTATCCGCCTTCTGGAATTATATACCCGACGCTTAAAGGTATTGCGTCGGTATTATCCCCCTGGATAAATTGCGTCAGTATCCGCCTTCTGGAATTATATACCCGACGCTTAAGGGTATTGCGCGTCGGTATTATCCCTCTGGATAAATTGCGCCAGTGCGCCTCTTTCTGAGGACAGCACCCGGCCGTATCGGAGCGGCCGGTGCGCCTACCCCCCTAGGCGAATAAAGTCAAAAAAAAGTGGACTCAGACAATTCATATTTTTTTAAAAGAACGTATGATAACATCAGTGTCAAGACAGCGCGCACATCAAGATATGTTCTATGTTTAAGTGTCGGGGCACAGGAGCGATAAAAGAAAAACACCGGTCACTCAACGCAAAGCGGCATGACAAATGATGGAGCGGGCATCGGAAAATAGAAAGATAATGATAGTGGATGATGACGTAGGATTCCTGGAAGAGCTCAGCGAGGCCTTGCGTCTTAGCGGTTATGAAATACTTGCTATCAATGATCCCGTTATCGCTCAAGAACGCGCTCTTTCGGAAAAACCCGATGTAATCCTGCTCGATTTAAAAATGCCGGGGAAAAGCGGGTTTCTGCTCGCCGATGAATTACGTAAATCCCAGGTTCTGGCAAAAGTGCCCCTCATCGCTATGAGCGCGCATTTTAAGAACGACGATAGTTCGCTTCTGGATATTTACGGATTCAAAAGCTTTCTAAAGAAACCTTTTGACCCGTTGGAAATAATCAAAAAGATAGAGGAAGTATTGCAGAAAAAAGGGTGAAGGGGCGACAAATATTATCAAAAGGAGGTAGTAATGGAGGATATTAAAAATCTTTTTCAAGGTGCTGATTGGAAGGCGGAGAAACACGTTCCGGTAATTGACGCCCCTGACACGGCAAAGAAAGGTGAATTCTTTAACGTTACGGCAACGGTCGGCAAAGAAATAGCTCACCCCAACAAGACAGAACATCATATTGCTTGGATCGAGCTTTATTTCCATCCGCAAGGGGAAAAGTTTCCTTACCAGATTGCCAGGGCAGAATTCTTAAGTCACGGAGCGAGCATCCAGGGCCCGGATACCAGTTCGGTCTATACGCATCATGAAGTGACTTTAAGTTTTAAGACCGACAAGCCGGGAGTAATTTTTGCTTCCAGCTACTGCAATATCCATGGTCTTTGGCAAAACAACAAGGAAGTGAAGATAGCATAACCGTTTCGATGCAGTGTCGGAGGAGATATTGCCCCGACAGCCAAACACTTCGAAAATTTATGCTAAATTTTCTCGTAGCTATCGGGATAATTCGTCCTGTTTTGCGCCCGATAGATTCTCTCGCAATTTCTCGCCGTAGGAACGGCAGAAAATTGCGAAAGTATCAATAGAGGCAAAAATAGGACTCATTAAAGGAGGTACAATGGCAAAACTAAAAAAAGGACAAAAAATGGCGTGTGTTCCCTGCGGAAGAGAAGTTGTTGTGGACGCCTGTGGCGCCTCAAGCACAACGTTATGGTGTTGCGGAAAACCAATGGCGCGTGCAGCAAAGTCAAAATCGCCTTCTAAGAAAAAGAAAAAATAAAGGCTCGATAGTTGGGAAGAGAAACGTCCCGCATGCGAACTAAAGTTCTCTGCTGGATCCCACCGAATGCCTTTGCGGGCGGGACAAATTTTCACGGATTATCCGCCGGCAGCAGCCGGCCCGCTGAGACACGGCGGTAAGGTCTCGCAAGGAACGGACGAGGTTTCGCTTCAGGCGGAAAGAACGATAGCCGTTAATCTGTTCGCGGGCATTCGAGTTTCTTAATATTAGCGGCCGTTGGCGTTTTACAATAAGCGTTATGAAAAACAAATCTATATTGCCGATAGCTCCATTGATGATTGAGCACAGGCTTATCGAACGAATGGTGGCATTGTTAAAAAAAGAAGCGCAAACAATAGAAACCTCAGGCACCGTTAACTTTGACTTTATTAATGACGCAATAGATTTTTTCAAGGTTTATGCCGATAGATGTCATCACGGAAAAGAAGAAGACATTTTTTTTAAGGCACTCGCAACGAAACAACTTTCTACCGTGCATAAGATAATGCTGGAAGAGTTGTTGCAGGACCATGCGCGCGCACGAGATTTGGTAAGCATAATCGATACTGTTAAGACCCGGGATTTGCAAAAAGATCCCAATGCGAAAGGAGAATTAAAAGAGCGTCTCAGAGAACTTGTCGCCCTGTACGCGGTTCACATCAAAAAAGAAGACAGACAGTTCTTTATCCCCGTAATGGAATACTTCAGCGAAGAAGAGCGCGACGAAATGTTTCGTGAGTTTCAGGCATTCGATAGAATGCTTATTCATGATAAATATAAAACGGTGGTAGAGCGTAATGAAGGAGGGTCTCAATGAAGGCTGTGGTCAACCAGGAAATATGCATCGGATGCACCCTGTGTGTTCAAGCGTGTCCCGGAGTATTTAGGATGGAAGGTGACAAAGCGGTTGCCTACGTGGAGCCGGTTCCCGAAGTATCAAGTGACTTATGCCGGAGTGCGGCCTCACAGTGCCCGGTGACTGCAATAACAATAATAGAGTGATTCTTGGAAATTTCATTAAATTTTTCGCACAATGCCGAAAAATATTTTTGTAACCGATAGACAATAGAAAATTGCGGCGTACCACGGAAAAAAATGGCAGAAAAATGAGTAGAGAGCTCTGGCGGAGATGATTAATTCTGGTAAAATATTCAAATTGGCCGATGTGCTTACGAAAGAAAGAGAGGATTGAAGGACCATGGGGAAGCAAATTTACCGTTGGACGGAAGACTAAGCAAGAAATTCGAATACGAATTTTGCGCTTCGGATTTAAAATTGACAAAACAAAGGATAAGGCGTGGGATTAATTTCGCTTTTGCGTAGTGACCCGGTAGGGTTTA
>JAQUOR010000013.1 GCA_028717025.1 Candidatus Omnitrophota bacterium
GAAATAATTGTAATACTTACGACGCGTAATATGGAAATAAAAACCTATGGCCGGGCATTAGAAAAATTACTTAAGGGTGTTCCTGAAATAAAAAGTCTCTATTGGGCGATTCACGATAATGACCAGCAAGAATTTTTCCAAGCGCAGAAGCTGATTTTTGGTAAATCCTGTATTGAAGAAAAGATAGGGACATGCACTTTTAAAATATACCCGCAAACTTTCCTGCAGCCAAACAGCACGGCGGCTATTGGCCTCTACGAAGGGATACGTGCGTTTTTAAACCCTCAAGGGAATGAAAAGGTATTGGAACTTTATTGCGGCTGCGGGGCTATCGCAATATTTCTTTCACCCTTCGTGAAAGAAGCGGTGGCTATCGATGCAAACAAAGAGAACATTGCTGCTGCACAGGAAAATTGCCGGATAAATAACGTAACAAATTGCACATTTTATGCAGGGTGCGTAGAAAAAGTCTTACGGACGCGAAAACCAAACAGTACGGATGTCTTGATAGTAGACCCTCCCCGCGCAGGATTAAGTCCTGCGGCCCTTAAACTTATTGTTGACCAAAACACCTCGAAAATTCTATATATATCCTGTAACCCGGCAACATTGGCCCGGGATTTAGGAATTTTAAAGAATCGATATAAGATCGCACGCATAGCTTCTTTCGACCTTTTCCCTCATACCAGCCACCTGGAAAGCCTTGCGCTTCTTGAAAAAATAAAACTTTGATTGCACGGATTCAAATCTTTTGTCTGTGTTCCTTAATCTGCGTAATCCGTTCTAATCTGCACAATCTGGGATTTTCCCGGATAGATAGAAACGGAAAATCCGTAAATAGAGATTGACTGATAAAAGTACCCGTGATAAGGTAGAAAACTATATTGACCGGTTTCATATCAAAAAGATCATCTCTCGCACTGAATAGTTAATACGTTCGATGGCCGGGTTATTATCCCTTGCCTAAACGCACGCGCAGGCTGCGGGATTAAATTTCCCGACTTACGTCGTAAAATTTAAGGAGGTCCCTATGAGAAAAAAAATTATTGTCCTGGCAGCGGTTACTTTACTTGCGACTACGTATTCTAATGTATATTCTCAAAAACCTGCCGGCGCCAAAGCAACAGAGCAGGCCGCAGCGCAATCGACGGCGCGCACGCAAGAAAAAGATGGCGTATTGGCAAAAGTAGGCGACTGGTCCATTACCGCAGATGAATTCAATAACGCGCTGGAGAAATTAAAACCATATCTTGCCGCGCAAAAGGTTATCATAGGGCCAGAATTTAAAGAAAGGATGCTCGATGAACTCGTAGAGCAGGAAATCTTGGCGCAAACCGCCCTGGCCAAAGGCAGCGACCAGGACCCCGAAGTCCTTGAGGCGCTCAAACGGTATAAAAGCGCTCTCCTGGCGGCAAAAATGATGGAAGATTTACAAAAGAGCATCGCGACAAACGAAGCAGAAGTAAAAAGCTTTTACGAGAAAAATAAGGATATTTTTGCTAATCCTCCTAAAGAGATAAAAATATCGGAAATCGCGCTTGATACGCAAGCACAGGTAAATGACATTCAGGCCGCCTTAAGCAAAGGTGGGGATTTCGCAGCAATAGCCCGCACGGCATCAAAGGCGCCTTCTGCGAAAGACGGAGGGGATCTGGGCTATATGCCCTTAAAAGAAATCATCTTAAAGAGTAATGACATTGAGCCTGCCGACCCTACAATGGCAAACGACGGTAAAACGCCGCCGCTTCCCGACAGGCCAAAGGAATTCTGGGAAAAGGCAGCGGGGCTTGAAAAAGGAAAAACTTCTGAGCCGTTCAAGGCTTCAGACGGTAAATTCTATGTCATCAAAGCAGCTGATATTAAAGGCGGGCAAACTATCCTGCCGCTTTCGGACGTAGGCGCGTATATCGAGGAATATTTGAAAATGAAAGAGTTCAACCGAGCGCTCGATAAGCTTGTTGCGGACTTTAAAGCAAGTAAAAAGGTAGAAATAAACAAGGATTTATTGAAATAACCGCTACAAAAAATTTGTTAGGAAATGCTTGACGGCTACGGGCTTCTGTGCTAATATTTCTCCCTTATGTGGGCAGTCGTAGAGATAGACACAAAACAATATCTGGTAAAAGTTGGCGATGCGTTAGGGGTCGAACGGCTTCAAACGAAGAAAGGGGAAGTCACGTTTGATAAGGTGCTCCTTTTAGCTGACGATACAAACGTAAGCGTGGGAACCCCCTATGTCACCGGAGCCAAAGTACAAGCCACCGTTACCGGTGAAGCCAAGGGTGAAAAAGTCTTAAGCTACAAATACCGCCGCAGAAAGAAATCCCGCTGGACCAAAGGACATCGTCAAATACACACTCTCCTTACCATCACCCGCATTACTCCTGCTTAATTTATAACGTCTTATTACACAGATGACCACAGATAGAAAATCGCAAGATTCTCACAGATACATTCATCTGCGATCGACCTTTCCAAATCTGTGCTAATCTGTGCGGAGCGAAACGACATGATCTACGATTGGGCACAAATATATTGTAAAGCAGGCGACGGAGGCGAGGGAGATACCTCAAGTATTAAGCTCTCTGCCAGGCGCGTTGTCGGCGGCGGAGGAGACGGCGGTAAGGGCGGCGATGTCATTCTACAGGTAAACCCTCACCTTTACGACCTGAACAAATTCGTCTTCAATAAAAGATTTATCGCATCCGATGGTGCGCGGGGCAAACGAAACAACAAGAAAGGCGCGCAGGCCCAAAACTGCATAGTCAATGTTCCGGAAGGTACGCTGGTGTTCGATGGCGACGAAAATTTCATTGTCGATATGAGCGGCGAGAAAAAAGAATTTTTGCTCTTGTACGGCGGTAAAGGAGGCAGGGGAAATTATAAAAAAGTATACAGCATACCTCCTGAGGAAGGCCGGGAACAGGAGATCATCCTTGACTACCGCATTGTAAATGATGTTGCCGTTATAGGGTTTCCCAACAGCGGAAAAACCTCTCTGGTCAATGCCTTAACCGGTAAATCATTTAAGGTCGCTGATTACCCCTTTACTACGACGGCACCTGCCTGGGCAAAAGCCCAATATGGCAGCAGCTCTTTTGTGGTCATGGACACTCCACCCCTAAAAGAAAACTCCGATGAAAGAGGGTTAAACAAATTCTTAAAGCACCTTTACCGGACCAAGATTGTTCTTTTTATCAGCGCTGCCGTAAATGCATACGAAAAAGAATTTACTATCTTAGAGCGGGAAATCAAGGCCCTGGACGAAGAGTTACTTACGAATAAAAAAATTTTTTACTTATTAAGTAAAGTTGATACAATAGATGAAAGGCCGACGATAAAAAATGTCATACAGATATCGGCGTGCACCGGCAGTGGTATCGAAGAATTGAAGAAAAAGATAATTAAATATCTTACGAAATAGCTACCGGCTCAAAAGGAAGGTGGTATGAAAAAATTGAACAGTTTAACAGCTATCATTGCGTCTTTCTATTTTTTAATCCCCGTATTCGCCGAAACCGTTGTTCTTAAATCAGGAAAAACTGTAGAGGGAAAAATCCTTGAAAAGACTGACAAACACCTAAAGATAGAGATTTCCGGTGTAGGCATCACCTATTATCTTGATGAGATTGAGAGCATTGACGGACAAAAAACGCTTGCTTCCTCGGAGACGATAGCTCCTTCTTCAAAGAATTCCGCTGCGTCATCGCAGATAAGTGATGCGTCCGAGGAATCATTCGCCGATAAGGTAATAGGTAAACTTAAAAGTGCTGATTTTGAAAGTTTATTTAAAGATTTTTATATCCCTAAGAATTATGACGCCAGGGCCATACAAGACGATAAAGAAGCAATAACAGCCGGGCTAAGCGAATTAATACAAAATAAGTTAGGAGCACTTGAAAATTATTCAAGAGTGAGCGTTGTTACTGAGCAGCTCATGACACTTGATCTATCAACGGGCACACCCGAAATAGCAGCGCGCCTTGTGAGCCGTAATTTCTTTTACAAAGTAGTATTTAGCAAATTCGGAGCCGCCTATATCAACGTTGGAATATCCGACGATAATGGAAAGACCGTAGTAAAAAATATAATCGTTGGGCTTCCGATTTCTGATTCAAAGAGCAAAGGAGTAGCATTAGATTTTTTAAAGTTTATGAGTGACATAGCAGAGAAGCAACAGAAAAGAGATCCCGCACCCGTCCAAAAGTAAAAGAGCAGTTTAAAGCTTCTCGCTGATAGCTGAAGACTGATAACTGAAAGCTTTACTGATATGAAAAAAATTGTCGTTAAAATCGGAAGTTCCATCATTGCTCCCTCCGGCAAGCTCGATGCCAGACTCGTTGAGAGGCTGGTTTCCGACATCATCGTAACAGAAAAATCTGGACATAAGATAATCCTTGTCAGCTCCGGCGCCATTGCCTGCGGAGCCCACAAAGTAGGCGTGAGCAAAAAGCCTCACGATGCCCACTCACTCATGGCGCTTGCTTCAATCGGTCAAATAATCCTGATGGATGCCTATAGCGATGCGTTTAGAAAATATGACAGGGTGTGTGCACAAATCCTTTTAACCTGGGACGATTTCGATAACCGCAAGCGATTCTTAAATGCTCGCGCAACAATTCAAAAGCTGCTTTCCATGAACATCATCCCCGTCATTAACGAAAATGACGCGGTATCCAGCGATGAAATAAAATTCGGCGACAACGACAGGCTTTCGGCATTAGTCGCAGATTTAGTCGGCGCAGACACGGCGATTATCCTTTCTGACGTTGAAGGACTCATGGATAAAGGCAAAGTCGTAACGTGTGTGCCTAAGGTAAGCTCAAAAATTTTTAGCCTGGTGAATGCAAAACAAAATGCTTTCACCAGCGGAGGAATGTACACTAAATTGCAGGCAGCAAACACCGCCACCAATTCGGGCGCCAACGTGATTATTGCCAGCGGAAACCAGGAAAACATCATTACTCGTCTTGCTTCAGGTGTAGTTATTGGAACAACGTTTCTGGCAGCCAAAAACGTTCAAAAAGCGCGTAAACGCTGGATCGCCTTCAGCAAAAAGACAAAAGGAAAAATCTATATAGACGACGGTGCAAAAGAAGCAATACTCCATAAAGGCAGAAGCCTGCTTGGCGTGGGGATAATCAAGATAGAGGGTGAATTCAAAAAGAAAGACGCCGTTGAGGTGCGCGATAAAGAAGGTACAATCATAGGCTGCGGTTTAGTGAATTATACTTGCGAAGAATTACGAAACGGCCAAGGTAAAAAATTTGAAAAAGAAATCATTCATCGCGATAATTTCGCAAAAAAAGATGAATGCCAATAAAGCAGTGTCAAAAGTTATATGAAAATATCAATAAAACATGGTAAATCCGAAATCAGAATATCGAAATCAGAAACAAATACGAATGTCCCAATTCTCCAATATTCAAAACAAATTCTCCGTTTCGGTCATTCTGATTTTGAACATTTAAACGTTGTTTCGAAATTCAAATTTCGTGCTTCGAATTTATAATTTAAAGAATAAAAAATATTTTGAAAAAATCGCCAATAAGTATAGGTGCCTGTCATGAATGCATATGTCAATAACCTGGTGCGGCGTGCGAAAGAAGCTAGTTATAAGCTCATCAACCTGGACACTCTAACGAAGAATAAGTGCCTGTTGAGTATGGCGCACTATCTGCTGGATAATAAAGAGTACATTATTGCAGAGAACAAAAAAGACATTGCGGCTGCAATTAAAAATAAATTACAGAAAAGTTTTATCGACCGGCTCTCTCTCAATGAAAAACGCTTACAGGAGATGGCTGCAGGTTTAAGAGAAGTGGCGAATCTGCCTGACCCCATCAATGTCATAATAAGCACCCGGCAAAGGCCCAACGGTCTGACGATTAAAAAGGTAAGGGTTCCTATCGGCACCATCCTTATCATCTATGAGGCGCGTCCCAACGTTACCAGCGACTGCATCGGTTTGCTTTTTAAAGCTTCCGATGTGGCGATATTGCGCGGAGGTCGCGACGCCCATCATTCGAATCTTGCCATAGCAGCCGTATTGGAAAAAGCGTTAAAGGCTTACGGTATAGACTTTAAGCCTTTTTTTGTAGTGGAAAAAATCGATTACAGCATTACGGATGCATTGCTTAAGGCCCATGAATATATCGACCTGGTAATACCGCGCGGCGGAGAAACCTTGATACGTAAAGTCGTAGAAAAATCGCGCATTCCGGTCATCAAACACTATAAAGGAATATGTCATCTCTACGTTGATAGCGCATTCGATATGGATAAAGCGCTTAAGGTTTGCGTCAATGCCAAAGTACAGCGGCCTTCAGTCTGCAATGCTGTTGAAAAGATCCTGGTGCACAGAGAAGCGGCGGCGCAATTTCTTCCGCAGTTAAAAAAAGAATTCGATGCATATAACGTTGAGATACGGGGTGATAGCCAAACGCAAAAAATTTTACGCGGTATAAAAAAAGCGACTGAAAAAGACTGGTCCAGCGAATACCTTGATCTTATCATCGCCGTAAAAGTAGTTAAGAATATCGACGAGGCAATTGCTCACATCAACCGATACGGTTCACACCATACTGACGGTATCATCACCAGCGATAAGGCCAATGCTGCCAAATTCACGAAAGAAATCGATTCCGCCTGCTGCTTCGTTAACATCTCGACGCGCTTTAGCGACGGCTATGAGTTTGGCTTAGGCGCAGAGATAGGTATTTCTACGGACAAGCTCCACGCCCGCGGCCCGATGGGTCTTGAGGAGTTGACTACCTATAAATGGGTGGCAGAGGGCGACGGACAGATTAGAGAATAGAGAAGCTCATAGTTTATTGGATACATTGATCAAATTTTTAAGCATGTAGCCTGAGGCATTTTCTTCATCTGTGTTAATCTGTGCTTAAATCATGAAAATCGGAATATTGGCAGAACATTTAATCTACCGCCGGAGGAACGAAGGTAAAGGCAATGGATTTTAAAATAGTATTAGAAAAAATAACCGATGCATTTGAAAAGAACAAAATAAGTTATGCGCTTATAGGAGGATTTGCGTTAGGAATATACGGGGTAGTACGTTCGACAAACGACCTTGATTTTCTTATTGACAAAAACCATCAAGCATTTCTTAAAAATGCAATGCAGCAAAATGCGTATAATGTAATTCACGAATCGAATGATGTTGTCCAGTTTGAGCATCCCGCGGGCGCGTTTGGCAGCATTGATTTTTTGTACGCCTTTCGGCAGCCTTCATTGGAAATGCTGAATCGTGCTGTAAAAAAACGAATATTTGAAGAATCGATGACCCTTCGGGTGCTTCTACCAGAAGATATTATCGGCCTGAAAGTGCAGTCGTTTCAGAACAATCTTAAGCGAAAAATCCTTGACCTTGAGGACATCAAGGGCTTATTGGAAGCAAACGCGGCAAATCTTAATTGGGGAATTATTGAAAAACATTTTAACTTATTTGGGCTCAACGATATGTATATGGAATTAAAAAAGACCTATGCCAAAAAATAATAAAATCATATCTTGTACCGTGCCGGAAAAAGAACGTATTGAAAAATATCTTCGATTCGTAGTGTTTTATAACAAATTCATCAATCATAGAAAAAAACCACGCCAGCCTTTCATCGCGCGGGATATGAGAATGTAATTAAAATCAATTTGATTTGAATCTGTGCTAATCTGTTTTAAATCTGTGTCAATCTGTGGTTAAACTATGAAAATAGGAATTTTGGGTGGAACATTTAATCCTCCGCACATCGGACATTTAATCCTGGCGCAGGAAGTCTATCAGAAATTGGCTCTGGATAAGATTTTCTTCATCCCTACCAATATCCCTCCGCACAAAGAAAGCCATAACGTTAAAGCAAAGGACCGGCTGAAAATGGTACAGCTGGCCATGCGCGGCGATACGCATTTCAAAGTTTTAAATCTGGAGATAAAGCGCGGCGGCGTTTCCTACACTGTCGATACGGTAAAAGAGCTAAAAAATCAATATCCAAAAGCAGAATTCTATCTTATTGTCGGCTCGGATCTGGCCAACGACTTTCCCACCTGGAGATACTTTGAGGGGCTTAAGAAAGCGGTAAAAATAGTAGTGGCAAAACGCAGGGCCTTTCCTTTAGAGAAGAAAAATAGATTTATCGTGGTCGACATCGTACAAATGGGTATTTCTTCTTCCTATATACGGGGGTTGATAAAAAAGAAATTTTCTGTAAAATACCTCGTTACGGATTCAGTGGCAGAATACATAGAGGCACATAGATTATATAAATGAAGCCAACATTTTTCTAAGGTAATCCGTAGGAAAAATGTTAGGCTGAATTTACCCACCACCACTTTTAGAAATTGTCCTGCACTTAAAAATGGTGGATGAGGGGATAGCGACGTAGGCAGTTATGTTTTATATGAATAATTAAACCCTTCGCTAAAAGTGGTGGGGGGTTCAATTCGACTAAGTATTTTTGCTGCGCCTTACGGCTTGCAAAAATGCAAGTCTCATTGAAAAAGGAGTCATATGATTAAATTCGGAACAGACGGGTGGCGCGCGGTCATCGCGCAGGATTTTACCTTCGATAACCTAAAAAAAGTCTCACAGGCAATTGCCGATTACCTGCTCAAACAAAAAGGCAAAAACAAAAAAGTCGTCATCGGTTATGATTGCAGGTTCTTGTCCGCAGAATTTGCAAAGACCGTAGCACTGGTGCTTGCGGCAAACAAAATAAAAGCGGTCCTCTCTGACAGGGCAGTGCCCACACCGGCAGTAAGCCTGCATGCGCTGCACGGTAAATATGATCTTGGCGTCATGATCACCGCTTCTCACAACGGAGCGGAATTCAACGGTTTAAAAATCAAGACTAAAGACGGCGGGGCCGCAGACAAAACTCTTACGGATACGGTTGAACGCCTTATTGATACAACGAAAGCAAAGGTGCTTTCTGAAGAAGAAGCTAAAAAGAAGGGGTTGCTGAAAATCGAGGATTTAACTATTCTTTATCTTGGGTTCTTCAAAAAATTCGTCAACGTAGAAAAAATAAAAAAATTAAAGCTTAATATTCTCGTTGATATTATGTACGGCGCGGGCGACAACTTTATCGAAAAAGTCATTGGAAAAAGCTCGATTACCTTCAATTACCTGCACAACGAGTTTAACCCCTCGTTTGGCGGAGTGCACCCTGAGCCTATTGAACAATACCTGCAGGAAATGACTTCTGTCATGAAAACGGGAAAATATGACTTAGGCATAGTGCTTGACGGCGACGCGGACAGAATTGCCGCCTTTGACAGTAAAGGCAACTACGTCAACGCACAGGTGCTGCTTCCGCTCTTAAGCATCCATTTGAATAAAAACAGGAAACAGAAAGGCGGTATCGGAAAAACCGTGGTAGGCAGCAACATCATCGATGACGTCGCGCTCTCCCTGGATGCGGCCTGCTACGAGACACCCGTGGGTTTTAAATACATCTCAAGCCTCTTTAAACAAGGGCTCATTTCCGTAGGAGGAGAAGAAGCGGGAGGCATCGGCTTTGCAGGGTATATCCCGGAAAGAGACGGTTCTATGTCAGCCCTGCTGCTTTTAGAAATGATAGCATGCGAGCAAAAGAGTTTCGATGCCTTGCTTACACAGCTTTATAAAAAATACGGCAGATGGTACTATAGCCGTACCGCTATTCCGGTAAAAAGTGTTAAGAAAAGCGTTAGCGACTTAAAGTTGCCGACGCACCTTTTCGGCAAAAAAATAGAAAGAATCAATACTCTTGACGGGATCAAACTTATCACCAAGGATAACTGGCTGATGTTTAGGCAATCCGGTACCGAGCCTATCGTACGAGTGTATGCCGAAAGCCAAAGCAAGGAAGAAGCCGAAAAACTCATGGCACTGGGCAAAAAAATGATCTATGCTCTATGAGATATTAAAAAGCATAAGCTTGTTTATCTTTACCTGCTTCTTTGGGTTGCGCATAAAAGGCAAAGAAGTCATCCCGCTACAAGGCCCGTTTATCGTTGCCTGTAATCATGTCAGCAACCTTGACCCCGTCGTGTTAGGAGATGCCTGCCCCAGACAATTGCACTATCTTGCCAAAGAAGAACTCTTCCGTAATAAGGCATTCGCCTGGCTCTTGTGCAACATCAATGTCTTTCCTTTAAGGAGAGGTAAGAGTGACATACACATTATGCGCACCGCCCTTTCAATCCTTAAAACATACCCTTTAGCGCTTTTCCCTCAAGGGACCAGAGGAACCAATTATGATACTTTTAAGGCCGGCGTTGGTTTTTTGTATAGAAAAACCAAAGTACCTGTTATTGCAGCCAAAATTTACGGCACTGGCGCGATTCTGCCTAAAGGAGCGAAATTCCTTAAAAAAGGCCGTATAACCATCACTTTTTCAAGAGTAAATACCATAAAAGATACCGACGACAACGAACAGGTAGCACAAAAAGTGATGGAAACGATAAAAAACCTGTAATCGGGGCGCAACACGCGCAGCGTATGAGACTTATGCCTGGCGTGTTTTTTGTTGACAAATATAATAATATCAGAGATAATTGGAAAGCTTTATGGTTTATTGAGCGAGCGTTGTACTGCTACCAACGGCACAAAACCTCGTTATAACCGCTTTAAACAAGTGAAATACCGCACTTTTCCCAAAGGGAGAAGCGCACAGGAATAAAATCTTTTAAGGAGGATTTTGACTAATGTCTGACGTAACTACCGAACTACAGAACGCGTATTATGATTCCATCAAGGAGCTCAAAGAAGGCGAGATTATTAAGGGAAAAATCTTAAGCGTCACGCCCAACGAGGTTGTCGTCGATGTCGGCTACAAAGCCGAAGGCATGCTTCCCAGAGAGGAATTTGCCGGTTTTGACATCGAAAACACCAAGGAAATCGACGTGTACGTTGAAAACGTAGAGGATGAGGAAGGAAAAATCATTCTTTCGTTTAAAAAAGCACGCGAGACAAAAGGCTGGCAAAACCTGGCCACCAATTTCAATGAAGGCGACTTGGTCGAAGGCTTCATCACCCGCAGAGTAAAGGGCGGCTACATGATTAACGTTTTCGGCGTTGAGGGATTTTTGCCGCAAAGCTTATCCTCGTTTCGAAACATGAGCGATGAAGAAGTAATGGGCAAAAAATTCTATTTTCAGATAGTCAAAATGAGCCGCGCGAAAGAGAACTTCATTCTCTCCCGCAAAGACGCTCTTAAGATGGAGAAAGAAATTTCCCGTAAGAAAATATGGGAAGAAATAGAAATAGGAAAACTGAGAAAAGGTAAGGTAAAAAGTATTGCCAATTTCGGAGCTTTTATCGATTTAGGCGGCGTCGACGGTCTCCTGCATATTGCCGATATGAGCTGGAAAAAGATTTCGCACCCTTCTGAAGTAGTTGCCGTGGGCGACGAAATCAACGTTTTGGTGCTTGGTTTTGACCGTGAAAAAAGCAAGATTTCGCTGGGCTTAAAACAGACGACCCCTGACCCCTGGAAAGAAATTGACCAGAAATATCTCGTCGGATCCCTGGTCAAAGGCCGCATCACCAATATTCAGAATTACGGTATTTTCGTAGAACTGGAGAAAGGGATCGAGGGTTTAGTCCATATTAGCGAGATTTCCTGGACAAAAAAGTTTATTAATTTATATGAAACGTATGCAATAGGGGACGCCATCGAGACGAAAGTTATCGGCGTCGACTCTGCGGAAAGAAAAATTTCCTTAAGTATCAAACACACGGAAAAAGATCCGTGGGAAGACGTTGAGAACCTCGTTACCATAGACACAACCACCAAAGGAAAAATCGCCAGTTACGGCGAGGGCTGCGCGTACATGGAGTTAGAGAACGGCCTTGAAGGCGTCATCTACAATGAGGATATTTCCTGGACAAAAAGAGTCACCCGGGCCCAGGAGATGTTGAAACGCGCCCATACCTATGATGTAAAAATCTTAGGGATAGATAAAACCAACAGAAAGGTCATCTTAGGCATGAAACAGCTCAAAGAAGACCCGTGGCCACAGTTATTGACCCGCTACAACGTCGGGACTATGCTGGAAGGGGAAGTAGTAAAAGTCACCAATTTCGGCGTGTTCGTTAAAATCGAAGAAGAACTTGAGGGTTTGGTCTTTTCCGGAGAGATAGAGAAAGAAATAGTCGAAAAATTAAAACCAAAAGATAAGCTCAAGGTAAAGATAATAAAGATCGACGCGGGAGCAGCAAAAATAGGCCTTTCGGCAAAAATAGATGAAGAGCCAAATACAGCGGCATCTTGACGCAATCAGAGAAAATACCGTTGATTTAGTCTCGGAAGATGCGCTGACTGCCAAATTAGAACAAAGCCTTCTTACCAATACACCGCTTAAGTTAAAAATCGGTTTTGACCCAACTGCGCGCGACATCCATTTAGGTCACACAGTCCTGTTACGCAAATTGCGCGTACTTCAGGATTTGGGACACTTTGTGTATCTCATCATCGGTGACTTTACCGCTAAAATCGGAGACCCTTCCGGAAGAAACAGCCTGCGTCCTGTCTTAAGTGATGAAGAAATAAAAGACAATGCCGCAACCTACACCGAACAGGCCTTTAAGATCCTTGACGAAGGAAAAACAAAAATAATCTATAACAGCATCTGGTATAAACAGATGAAACTTTCAGCGTTCTTATCGCTACTTTCATCGTACACCGTAGCGCGCATACTGGAACGCGAAGATTTTTCGCAGCGCGTAAAAGAAAACCGCCCTTTAACACTTCTTGAAATCATTTATCCGCTGGTACAAGGCTATGATTCGGTCATGCTTGAGGCGGACATTGAGTTTGGAGGGACCGACCAGAAATTCAATCTCATCGTAGGCAGACACCTTCAGGAAGTCTTTAATCAGAAACCGCAGATCGTGGCGACCATGCCTCTTTTGGTGGGCCTGGACGGAAAGAATAAAATGTCTAAATCCCTGGGCAATTATATCGGCATTACGGAAGAGGCAAAGTCCATGTTCGGAAAATTAATGAGCATTAACGATGAAGTAATGCTTGAATATTTCCGCTTACTTACCGAAATTTCTCTTGAAGATGTAAAAAAAATGCACCCTAAGGAAGCAAAGCTTTTATTAGCGCAAACCATCGTTTCTTTCTATCGCGGCAAAGACGCTGGCGCAAAGGAACGGGAGGAATTCCAAAGAGTATTCTCTCAAAAAGAGATACCTGCGGATATAACCACCTATCACGCAAAGCAGGAAAACGTCGATGTACTTGAAGTTTTAATGGTTACAAAGCTGGTCGTCTCAAAAAATGAAGCGCGACGCCTGATTACGCAGGGGGGGATTTCTCTCATCGATGCGCACAATACCGGCAAAACACTTACGACAGCGTCCCTTACTATCCCTGCGCACGGCGTGATCCTTAAAATCGGCAAGAAAAAATTTCTTAAGATAGTTTTGTGAAGAAGGAAAAATAAAAATGTCCGAACCGATGCAGGAACGACGACAATTTCATCGTATACCGGTTGTCTTTGTTGCCACGTATAAAGTGCACGAGCCTATCGCGCTGCGCATGTTCATCCAAGAGAATGAAGTGTGGACCGTAATGCTTGATTTAAGCGAGGGCGGCATGGCGATACAGACAACGTATGATATCCCCGTTGCAAGCATTCTCCTTATAGAGTTTACTTTCCTCGATACCACAGCTCCTAAAGATGCTCCGTTACAGAAGATGAAGATACTGGGAGAGGTACGCTATAATGTGTTAAAGGATGGCAATGTCCGCCGCCTGGGCATACGCTTTACCGAGATAAGCGAAAGCGACAAATATGTTATCTCTATTTTCTGCCGTAAGGCTCTTGCGAAATAAGACGCTACGCTCTTTCAAACGCGCGCCCCTGCGTTGCACAATCTCTCTCCTTAAGCCAAAGGCCCCTTCAAACCGGTACGGCTATATATACATAGGCACAAGCATTGTAAATAACGGCCGTTCGCGGCGAATAAAATTCTTGCAATTTGATTGGTCATTGTTATAATAATCGCCTACAGAGAGCGAAAAAGATAAAACGCTCCTGTATAATTTAATCATGCCTCAATTACGCAAAGATCCTATTTTGGGCCGCTGGGTCATCATTGCCACCGAAAGGGCAAAGAGACCCAAGGATTTTGCCCATATAAATTCTGCTCCGCCGGAGAAAGAATGCCCCTTCTGTCGCGGCAAGGAAACAATGACGCCGCCGGAAATATACTCCATAAAAGACAGCCAGGGTAACTGGCGCGTACGGGTCATCCCCAGCAAAAAACCTTTTGTGACTTTCGGGGAAGAACTCTGGAAAAAAGGCAAAGGTCCGTACGATTTGATTAATGCCGTCGGCAGCCACGAAGTTATCGTCGAAACTCCCGATCACATCGCCAATATGGCAGACCTCGACGAGAACGCCATCAAAGACGTTCTCTTTACTTATTGCAGCCGTTTTAAAGAAATAGAAAAAGACAACCGTATAAAATCGGTGCTCGTGTTTAAAAATTACGGATGGGATGCGGGCGGAGGAAGGATAAAACACTCTCGTTCACAATTAATCTCTACTCCCGTTAATTTAAAAAGAGTGAAAGAGGAACTCGAGGGCGGTAAACACTATTACGATTACCATGAGCGCTGCATCTTTTGCGACATTATACGCCAGGAATTAAACGAGGGGCAGCGCGTAGTCTTAGAGCAGGATGGTTTTGTAGTGCTGGTCCCTTTCGCGCCGCGTTTTCCCTTCGAAATATGGATACTGCCTAAAAAACATTCGCCTGATTTTTATAAAATCAGCGATGATCAGGTGTGGGGACTTTCCCGAGTGTTGAAAAAAACACTCCTAAAAATAAAAGTACTTCTTAACGATCCCCAATACAATTGCGTTATTCATACAGCCCCTTTTAGAAGACCGTATCCGGGATACTGGTCAACCATAGAAGAGGATTATCACTGGCATTTGGAGATCACGCCGCATTTAACCCGCGTTGCGGGGTTTGAGTGGGGAAGCGGATTCTATATTTGCCCGACATTGCCTGAAGAGGCGGCAAAATTCTTGAAAGAAACCAATGTATAATAATAAGGTATTTCCCGATTCACCAGTAGGTTCATCGGGATTTCGCCCAATAACTATAGTAAGGTGCTCAATATGCCTGAATTAAGAAAAGATCCGATTGTAGCCAGGTGGGTAGTGGTAAATGTGGAAAAACCATATCTGCCGCGGGATTTTAATGTTACCCCGTTTACCTGGAAAGGGGACAAAGGTTGCTCTTTCTGCGCCAATAACGAAGGGCTGACTCCTCCTGAAATCGAAGCGATCTCGGAAATCCACCGGCAACCAAACACACCGGGTTGGAAAGTACGCGTGGTCCCCAATAAGTTTCCGGCCTTAAAAATCGAAGGAACCCTGGATAAACAGGCAATGGGTATCTACGATATGTCCAACGGCATCGGCGCTCACGAAGTTATCATCGAAAACCCCGATCATTATAAAGGTATTCCCGAATTAAGCGATACGGACGTAGAGTATATATTGAAAGCCTATCGCTCGCGTTCGCTTGATTTACGTAAAGACAAACGTTTTAAATATCTTTTGATTTTTAAAAATGTCGGGGTGGAAGCAGGGGCATCGCTCGAGCATGGACATTCGCAATTAATTGCGCTTCCCATGGTCCCTAAAAACGTCAAGGAAGAAGTAAAAGGATCGCGCCACTATTACGAATACAGGGAACGCTGCATCTATTGCGACATGATTGCGTTTGAAGCAGAAAATGGTCATGAGAGGATCGTGACCGAGAACGAAAATTTTATTTCGTTTTGTCCTCTTTCGGGACGATTCTCTTTTGAGACCTGGATCGTTCCTAAACAGCACTCGGTAGATTACGCTGAAATCGATGACGCAAAAATAAAAGACCTGGCTAAAATTTTAAAAGAGACATTACTGCGCTTAAAGAAAGTGCTGGGAGAGCATCCGTATAATTACATAATCCACACCTCGCCGGTCAATACCGATGCTCACTTCTCCTATCACTGGCACATTGAAATTATGCCCAAACTTACGCGCGTTGCGGGGTTTGAGTGGGGAAGCGGATTCTATTTGGTTTTCACGCCTCCGGAAGTAGCCGCAAAATATCTGCGAGAGGTCCAAATAGCTTAAGGATACGCCGCGCATCAAAAAAATAAACTAAAGTAAAAGGAGGTTTTTATGGCAGTGAAAATCGGTATCAACGGATTTGGCAGAATCGGAAGAATGGTAGGGCGTGCTATCTTAGAGAGAAACTCAAAAGCAATAGAATTAGTTGCAGTCAACGACATCACGGATGCCAAGAGTCTTGCGCATCTTTTAAAATATGATTCGGTGCATGGGCGATTCCCCGGCGGCAACGTTAAAGCCGGCAGTGATTCGATTATCGTAAACGGCAAAGAAATAAAAGTTCTGGCAAAAAAAGATCCCGGGGAATTACCCTGGAAAAACCTGGGTGTTGAGATTGTCGTTGAATCAACCGGACTTTTCACCCTTAAAAATGACGGCATCAATAAAAAAGGTAAAGAAGTAAAAGGAGCGATCAACCATATCAGTAAGGGCGGCGCAAAAAAAGTTATCATCTCAGCGCCCGCTCAAGACGAAGACATCACCATAGTCATGGGCGTTAACGACGATACGTATGACCCCAAAAACCATAATGTCGTCTCGAATGCCTCCTGCACCACCAACTGTTTAGCACCGGTCGCAAAGGTGCTTCATGATACCTGGGGCATCGAAAAAGGTCTCATGACGACCATTCATGCCTACACCAACGACCAGCGCGTTCAGGACCTTCCGCATGCAGATATGCGCAGGGCTCGCGCAGCGGCGATCTCCATGATCCCGACTTCAACCGGCGCCGCAAAAGCCATCGGCCTTGTGATACCGGAACTTAAAGGGAAGCTTAACGGTTTCTCGATGAGAGTCCCTGTAGCGAACGTTTCAGTGGTTGACCTTACCTGCCTCTTAAAGAAAGAGGTCACGGAAGAAGAAATCAATAAGGCATTGAAGGCCGCCTCTGAAGGAAATATGAAAGGCATCCTCGATTATACCGACGAAGAGGTCGTATCCGTTGATTTCAATCATTATCCCGCTTCTTCGACCGTGGATTCAAAAATGACCAAAGTCATCGGCGGCAATTTCGTTAAAGTCATTGCCTGGTACGATAACGAGTGGGGTTATTCCTGCAGAGTAGTCGATCTTATTGAGTACATGATCAAGAAAGGATTATAGAATAGACGCGGAACTACGCGGAGATTCAGCGTATATCCGCTTCTACAAACAAAAAGGTAAATATGGCTAAACTTACGATCAAAGACCTTGATTTCAAAGGCAAGAAGGTCATTATGCGGGTTGACTTTAACGTTCCGCTTGATAAGAAAAGCGGCGCTATCAGCGACGACACCCGCATCAAAGAGGCCCTTAAAACCATTAAATACGTTTTAGAGAAAGGGGCGAGTAGATTGATTCTCATGAGCCACTTAGGCAGGCCCGATGGTAAGGTCGTAGAGGGCTTACGCCTGACTCCCGTGGCAAAGAGATTATCCGAATTGCTCGGCCAGGACGTAGAGAAACTTGATGATTGCGTGGGGCCTGATGTAAAGAAAAAAATAGACTCAACCGCCACAAAAGTAATACTCCTTGAGAATTTACGTTTTCACGAACAGGAAGAAGAGGGTGATGAAAATTTTGCTAAACAATTGGCGTCCCTGGCTGATGTGTATGTCAATGACGCCTTTGGCACGGCGCACCGCGCGCATGCCTCAACCACCATTATTGCAAAATTTCTGCCCAGCTGCTTAGGGTTTTTGATGGAGAAAGAAGTAACGTCGCTTGCCGCGGCGCTTGATCCAAAGAAACCCTACGTTGTCATCTTGGGCGGGGCCAAGGTCTCCGATAAAATCGGCGTCATCAGCAATCTCTTGAAAAAAGCCGATACTATTCTTATCGGCGGAGCAATGGCGTACACCTTTCTAAAAAGCAAAGGCGAAGATGTGGGCAGTTCACGCGTAGAGGCCGATAAGCTTGATTTAGCA